>DASXOI010000099.1:0-8191 GCA_036494375.1 Candidatus Udaeobacter sp. | reverse complement strand
TCAGCTGGATGACGAATTGTGTGAGGTCGAAACGGACAAAGCCGTTTACCCGATTCAATCCTCATTCGCCGGAGTGATGGGTGAATGGAAAACGAAAGTCGGGGACACGGTCGAGATAGGCGAGGAACTGGGCACAATTCTTATGAGCGAGCCAGCGTTTGCGGAACAGTTTGAAAAAGCGGCGAAAGAATCGTCGGCCGCTTCTGTAGCCGCGGGCGTTGACCGCGGCCATGCAACAACGGAGGCGTCTGTGAAACGGCCGGGGTCATCGGCCCCGGCTACAATGATTGAGCCTGCGCTTTCGCCGACTATTACCCGCAAACTGAATCGCGTTATTCCTGCCAACCTTCAAATCGACGCCCGCTGGAACGCGATTCAGGAGGCACGCCAGGCATTGAAAAAGACAAATCGCGAGCAGGCTCCCTCCCCTTCCGTGATGATTGCGTGGGCAGTTGTGCGCGCGATGGAAAAACATCCGCCATTTCGCCGGTTGATTCTGGAAGACGATCAGATCGTGCAGAATGACGATTTTGATCTGGGTGTTGCTGTCGCACTGGAAGGCGATCGCCTCGCAACAGCTGTGATCACAACTGCAAATCAAAAAAACTGGCCGGACTTTGTGAATAACTACAACGAGACAGTCGCTGCTACACGCGGCGGTCGCGTTGACGCCATGAACGCGCCCGTTGTGATCACTAGCCTCGGCGCGTTTGAGGTGAAAGCCGGCGCGCCGATTGTTGTGCCCCCATCAGTTGGTACGTTGTTCGTTGGGACCGCGCACCACGAATTAATTTCGAACAAAAACAAGAATGAAAGCGCTGAAGTGATCACGCTTTCGCTAACATTCGATCACCGTGTCGTAAACGGCGCGGGCGCGGCGGCGTTCGCAAACGAAATCAAGAAGCAGATAGAAGGGTTTAAAATCCCAGCGCAAAACGCAAGCATGCTCTCGCGCTGAATTATTTTTGAGTGCGCTTTCGATTCTTGCGTGGCTTGTGGCCGTTAAGCGGAGAAGCACGGTCAATCAACAGGACATTCAGATGATGTGGCCGCTCTTCAGCGTCAATTATGATCACATACGAGCCACGCGGAGAAATGGAGACGAAATCCGGATGCGGCACCTCGTAGGCCTCGCCACTCGCCATGTGAACTTCGTAGGGCACAAAAGGTATCGCGTGATTGAATTCGCGAATGGATTCGACGACCACGAGAAGAGAATAATTCTCGCATACCGACTTTTCAACACCTTCGCCAACCCAGCGTCGTCTTGCGACATGAATTCTGTCGTTACGTCCAGCAAGCCGGCCGCATCCGTAGTTTAAGTACGGTCGATCTTCACGACCGCACAAAGGGAACATCAACAGGAGTCTTTATGGCACGAAAACTCGATGGGAAGAAGGTGGCCATCCTTGTGGCGGATGGCTTTGAACAGGTGGAAATGACAAAGCCGCGTAAGGCGCTCGATGAAGCCGGTGCGCAAACAAAAATCGTTTCGCTGAAATCCGGCAAAATTCAGGGCATGAATCACGCGGACAAAGGCGACAAGTTCGACGTAGACGTCACGCTGGATCAAGCGCGTCCGGAGCAGTTTGACGCATTGTTAATTCCGGGTGGCCTTTTCAATCCTGATGGTCTGCGCATCAACGAGAAGGCACAGAACTTCGCGCGCCATTTCTTTCGTGAGAGCAAACCGGTCGCGGTCATCTGTCACGGGCCGCAGGTCTTGATTAACGCGGACCTTGTTCGCGGAAGAAAGATGACTTCCTGGCCGGCAATTCGGGTGGACATGCGAAACGCAGGCGCACGGTGGGTCGACGAGGAAGTCGTGGTTGATAACGGTTTGGTTTCGAGTCGCAAGCCCGACGACATCCCAGCCTTCAACCAAAAAATGATTGAAGAATTCGCTGAAGGCCCGCACAAATCCGCCGTGGCTGCATAAGCGAACTAAATTCGCTCGCATTTTGTAGGGCGTCTGTGTCAGCCCCGAAAGCTTTTGGGGGTTCGCAGAAAAGATGCCGCGAGCGCCGAGCTACATAGACGCGGAGTGGGAGAGCGAGTTCGCTGGCGCGAACCAATCAACCGCCCTACAATTTTCCCACGCCATGACCACCGCCAACAAGATCACGGTTGTTCGGATCCTGATGATCCCGGCTTTCGTGGCAATGGCGATTTACTATGGCGAAAGCATTCAACGCGGCCAGCCGCTCGAATGGCAGCGGTTTGCAGCGATCGCAATTTTCATTCTCGCAGCGGTAAGCGACGGCCTCGACGGTTACGTTGCCAGACGGTACAACCAACGCAGCACACTTGGAGTTATTCTCGATCCCATAGCCGACAAGGGACTGTTGCTGAGCGGCATCATCACATTAAGCCTAACGAACTGGAGTGAGTTTGGACCGGGGAGCGGGAAATTCCCAGCATGGTTTCCAGTGCTTGTAATTTCGCGCGACGCCATTCTTCTCGTCGGGACACTTGTCCTGTATTTGCTCAACGGAAAAGTTCAGGTAAAGCCACACTGGACGGGAAAGATCGCGACGGTTTTACAGATGGTAGCCGTCGGATGGGTCATGCTACAACTGCATGTTATTCCCCTGCTCTATGTTGTCCTGATGGCCGGCGCGTTCACGCTCATTTCAGGGATTTTTTACGTTGCAGACGGCGTTCATCAGTTGCAGGCCGAAGGGCACGCGCACCCGACGAAACCCTAAATGCGGAGTGCCTTGGTGAACGACGCCCAGACGCTGCCCAACGTGGCGATTGTTGGACGGCCGAATGTAGGCAAGTCCGCGCTGTTCAATCGTCTTGTCGGCCGGAGAATTGCAATTGTTCATAATCAACCCGGAATCACGCGCGATCGACTTCCGGGAACCTGCACTCGTGGCGAACGGCCGTTCACAGTGTGGGATACCGGCGGGATTTTCGGTGCAGGCGAATCCCAACTAATCCAGCAGGTGCGGCACGCCGCCGAAAACGCGTTACGCGAGAGCGACCTTCTCCTTTTCGTTGTCGACGGGAAAAACGGGTTATCCCCTCTCGATGAGGAATTGGCGCGGATGTTGCGCAAATCGCAAAAACCAGTCGTGCTGGTGATTAACAAAATCGACACGGAGAAGCACGACCCGTTGGCGGTGGAGTTTGACTCGTTAGGCTTCGAACAAGTAATTTCCGTCAGCGCAGAACATGATCGTGGGATTTCAGAATTACTGGATGCAATCGAACTGCAACTCCCCTCACCTGCTGACATCGATGATCGAACACCTGTCCACGGTAGCCTCGTTGAAGGCGAATCAAGCGTTGAGCACCTAATCACAACCGCAATTGTCGGTCGCCCGAATGTAGGTAAATCTTCGCTTATCAACTCCATCGTGCGCGATGAACGCGCGATTGTAAGCGAGGTGCCGGGCACGACACGGGATGCCATCGACATAGTTTACGAACGGGACGGCTTGAAGTTCGTTTTCATTGACACCGCCGGAATCCGCCGCCGAGGGAAAGTTTCCAATTCGGCTGAGGTTTTCAGCGTAATGCGCGCCGAACGCAGCATTCGCCGTGCTATTCTTTGCATTCTCGTCATCGACCTAACGATGGGCGTCACGGCACAGGACAAACGAATCGCTGGACTGATTCAAAAGGCGCGAAAACCGGCCATCGTAATCTTGAACAAGTGGGACTTGGTCAAGCCGAGACGCGGGGAAAATCGGTCGGCGAAGGAACTGACTGAGCAGACGCGCTCGATGATTTTCTTCCTCAAATACGCGCCGGTGCTCATCACGTCTGCGCTGACTGGCGAAAATGTCGCTCGTCTGTTTGCATTGATCGAAAAAGTCCAACGCGTGGCTCGGAAGCGTGTCGGTACAGGAGTTCTGAATCGTTTACTGCGCCAGGCGTTTGAAGTGAGCCCACCTCCATTGGTCAAAAACCGACGGCTCAAGTTGTTTTACGCGACCCAACTAAGGAGCGGCGGTCTCCAGACCGCCGACCCATCACGTGAAAGAGCGTCCCGTTTCGAAAAGCATCGAAACAATTTCGCACCGCCGGAATTCGTTCTGTTCGTAAATGACCCTCAGTTAATGACCGAAGCATATCGCCGTTACCTCGAAGCTCGCATCCGCGAAGCTGAACCGTACTCCGGGCTGCCGATTATTTTATCACTGCGTGCCCGCGCCAGAGACATTCCGCGCCGCTGATTTTGTCACCGAGAGAGAAGCGCTACTGCTCCGGCTCGTGGCGATATGGAACATTTGCGCGAACCGACGCGAGAATATTTTCGCTGAGTTTTATGCCGTCCGTATCATTCAAAGAGCGTGCCTTGCTCAGTGCTTCTTCGCCGGTCGCGACTGCACTTGGAAAATCTTCAGCTTCGGCGTAAGACGCAGCCAGCGTTGCGAGAAGAGCAGGAATGCGCCGGTCGCTAAGCGAGCAAGCGCGACCGGCAAGACGAACTGCCTCGGCGCCGTCCCGCGCGTTAGCGTCGGGATACGTTGCAAGCAACCATGCGAGTTCGTCCAGCATTCGCGGTGAATCCGGTGCATTCATTGCAATATCGCGGAGTCGTTGCAATCCATCAGGCGCTTTTGCCAGCGACACCACGATCTGATGCAGTTGGGTAAGCGCTTCCTCAGCGTTCGGTCGCAGCATCATCACATAACCAAGTTGTCGCGCTGCTGTAACGAAGTCCCCAGTCTGTGCCATTGCCGCAGCCACAGAAGAATGAGCGGCCATGTCGAATGGTGAAACCGCCAGCCATTCCGGTCCGAACGCCGCCGCTTCGTTATAGCGCCCCGATTCCAGAAGACATTTCATCAGGAGTTGGTACGCTGAAAAATTTTCCGGACCAAGGTCGATTGCGCGGCGGGCTTCTGTGATGGCGCGTTCCATGTCGGTGCGATTCGCTGCAATCGCCAGGTTGAGGTGGGCCGCGGAATCTGTAGGAGCTAACTGGACTGCGCGCTCGGCTTCCTTCACGGCCTCCGCGTCATCGCCAAGTTCGCTCAAGCTCAACGCGCGATAGCCATGTGCCGAAGCGTCCGAGGGACTGGCTTCGACTGCTTTGGCTGCTTCGGTGGCGGCTTGTTCGATCTTACCTTGCTGGCCCAGAATTTTTACCGCGTATAGATGCTGCGGTACCGAAGGAATAATGCAGAACGCCGCCAAGCTGTTCAGCGCCCAGAAGGCCAGGAGCGCACCGATGACAAATCGAAAGCGCGTCCAACTGTTGGTCACGGTTTCCCAACCAACCGCGCCAAAGAGACAAAGCGACGTCAGAGCAGATAATCCGTAAAACGCTTTGGCTTGCGCGTACGAGGGAACTTTCAGGGTCATGAAACTTAAGCCCAGCGCGACGACGACCGGGAAAGCAAGCAACAGGAACAATTCGGCCGACAGCTTTCGAAGGAATCGAACAGATGTGACGGCGGCGCCGACAAGAATTAAAACTGATGGAACTAGAGCCCACAAGTAACCTGCAGTCATTGGGCTGAGGTTCCACGGAACATTCACGCTCGACGCCCCGCCAGACAAGCCGTCACCCCACAAAGTTGAGTAGATGCCATCTGCAACTCCGGCAAACCCGCTGAACAGTGGAGTGATCAACGAACGTCCGAAACGGAGGTAATCGGCTGCTGTGTGATAGCCGGGATCCTGCCACCAGGTGAATCCGCTTATGATGTCCCAATTGCCTAGCAACGGGGTTCCGAGCTTCAGCCATATATGCGCGTAATACCAGCCGCACACCGCGAGACAAGTTGCCATGAGCAGACCGAGACTGCGCAACCAAATTGCAAACGGCGCTCTTGTTTGGCTATGCCTTATGCAGATCGCAGCGATTACGACGGGAAGTAAGAGAATGCCAGTCGCCTTCGTCAGCATTGTCCCGCCCAGTGCCAAACCAACAAAGGCAGATTGCGTGGCGCGCGGCGTTTTGTTCTTCAGCAAGCATAAGCAGAGATAAACCGTCAACGTCGCGAATGTGGCGGTGAGAAGCTCGTTCGTTACATAATGCATCAGATACAAATGCATTGGTAAAAAAGCTACCAGCAGCAGACCCACCAGAGCCGTCCTGGCCGGAAGCAGGAGCCGCAAACTTAAGAACACCAGCGCGCACTGCGCGATGCCGAAGAATGCACCGAGCGCACGCAGAGCGACAACCGAGCCCGGATCATTAATCGCCAGTTTACAAAATGAAAGGATCGCGGCGGCAATGAAATAGTAGAGCGGCGGCTGATACATCTCCCAGCCTTCTGTCGGCGATGGGAGCGACCAATGTTGCTGGATGTAATCGATGTATCTGAGATGTTCCTTCGAATCAAAGCCGGCATGGAATGGTAGAAGCCGTGTGTTGTTCCAAAACAAAAACAACCACATGGCGGAAATCAGAAGGAGGACAACTCGTTCCAGGGCCGGTGATGTGAAGTGCTTCAAGCTCGCGCGCCAGACAATGACGCCTCCACAGGCAATCCCGATCAGCAAAATCGAGAGCGGCCAAACGTTCTTTGCTGCATCAAAAGTTCGTTCGCCGTCTGCAACAGGATTGCCACGCCCGGGAGTCTTTGCCGCCCAAGCGAGCGCGGCATTGCGCCATGACGAACCCGCAAACGATACTTGCCAACTTTCGTCGGTGCCCACGTTTACTTGGTCCGTACTCAAAACGAGCCAGAGCGCTGGAGGTCCATTGTGATTAAACACGCGCACCTCCACGATGTTGGCACCCGCATGCAACTGCTCCGCGATGTTGGCCTCCGAAACATTTTTCCAAGTACGGCTTTGCGGAAGCTGAATTAAAACGCCGTTTACTTTTACTTCAGCGCGACGCAGCGCGCGAAGGCGCACGCGCGCCGGAGTAGGTTTATTTGGGAAAATAAATTCGCGCCGGAATGTTGCATCCAGGCTGGCACCGTCATGTGCGCGCGCATCAACCGCAGTCGGAAAAACGATCCACTCCGCGTCTTTGTGACGAGGCAAATAATTAATGGCCGGATCAGTACGGGCGAACCATGCCAGGACCACTGCTGCGAGGCCGGCAAGTAGCGCAATAATAGTCAGTCGGTGCCACGGCTTGAGGGCTGACATTTGTGCGTCACTCTTACCATGTTTTTGGCAGCGCACCGAAGGCCGATCGCCAGCAGCACGCGCGAGGTTTTGATCGAACATTCTCGGTGCTAAACTTGTCTGAGCAGACCGTATGAAATCGACTCAGGAAATTACGCAGGAAGTACGAGAGCTGGGTCAGTGGATGCCACCGCTCCGGCAACAGGTTGGTCATGTTGTGATCGGGCAGAAGTATTTGGTGGATCGCCTTTTACTGGGACTGCTGGCCAACGGTCATCTCTTGCTCGAAGGCGTGCCCGGGTTGGCTAAGACACTGACGGTTAAAACAATGGCCGCCTGCATTCAGACCGGTTTCCAGCGGTTGCAATTCACGCCCGACTTATTGCCCGCAGATTTGATCGGAACGCTCATTTACAATCCGCGCTCTGGCGAATTCACCACCAAGCTTGGCCCAATTTTTTCGAATTTGATCCTGGCTGACGAAATCAATCGTGCGCCCGCCAAAGTTCAGAGCGCGTTGTTGGAAGCGATGCAGGAACGGCAGGTCACAATCGGCGAAAAAACTTATCCGTTACCCGATCCGTTCCTGGTTCTCGCCACTCAAAACCCAATCGAACAGGAAGGCACATACCAACTGCCTGAGGCGCAACTCGACCGTTTCATGTTCAAGTTGAACATTGGCTACCCGCAAAAACGCGAGGAACGAAGCATCCTCGATTTGATGGCGACTTCAGCGCCGGATTTGCGAGTGGATCCTGTCGTGGATCCGAAGCAAATCATCGCTGCGCGCGATGTCGTTAACAACATCTACATAGACGACCGCGTGAAAGATTACATCGTTGACGTGGTATGGGCCACGCGCGAACCGGCGGCTTATAATCTGCGACTCGAAGGACTGATTCGCTATGGAGCTTCGCCGCGCGCAACGATTTATCTGGCCCTCGGCGCGCGCGCTCACGCCTTCCTGAATGGGCGCGGTTACGTCACGCCGCAGGACGTAAAAAGCATCGGCCCGGACGTGTTGCGGCATCGCATCATCGTCAGTTATGAAGCCGAGGCGGAAGCGGTGACCAGTGAGACGATTATCGAGCGAATTTTTGCCGGGCTGCCTGTGCCGTGACATGCCGTCATTCCGAGCGAAGTC
>DASXOI010000098.1:0-8770 GCA_036494375.1 Candidatus Udaeobacter sp. | reverse complement strand
AGAAACCTGCGCTTCGTGGGCACGACAAAAGCATCCTAGTTGGTGCAGGCCTGGAATTTGTCGATCGCAATTACAAGCTGAATCCGGGGGAGGAAATCGCGATCATGCCTCCGGTGCAAGGCGGTTGATCTGGGACGCCGGGGTATTGTGCTTGTGTCGTTAGGCCGATGCGTCCTCGCTCGTGCCGCGTTTCAACGGACAGATGCCACGCTTCTTTGCGCTGGCAACAAAGTCCAGGAACTCGCGTGCTGGTGCGCCAAAGGTCATCGTCGCTGCTTTTTCGAGGGCCTGCGAAGTGTTTAGTCCGCTTAGGTAGACAAGTTTGAATGCTTCCTTGATTTCGTTTCGATCATTCGCGCTGAGTCCAGCGCGTCGCATCCCGACGATGTTCAGGCCGAATACGTAATTGCGTTCCGCCGCGACGACGAACGGTGGCAGATCCTTCCCAAATGCAGAGCTGCCCTGCACCATCACCAATCGTCCGACGTGCATGAACTGGTGGAAGGTCGATCCACCACCGAGAAATGCACTGTCGTCCACGCGGACATGTCCGGCTAGCAAGCAATTGTTAGCGATGACAACATTGTCTCCGATCAGGCAATTGTGACCGATGTGCGCTCCGCTCATTAGAAAATTTTTGTCGCCAATTTTCGTGACGCTGCCGTCGGTGCTTCCGCGGTGGATCGTGCAGTACTCGCGAATAATATTGTCGTCCCCGATTTCGACTTTCGTCCGGCGTTCCGCCGAAAATGAAACGTCTTGTGGCGGCACACCGATGATCGCGCCATGCCCAATGAAATTTCCGCGGCCGATCGCAACTTCACTTTCGATCACGACGTGCGATTGCACGATTGTTTGCTCCCCGATTGTCACATGCGGTCCAATGATCGAGAACGCACCGATCTCCACATTGGCGCGGACTTTTGCATTCGAATCGACGATTGCTGTCGGATGAATTTTCTTCTCCGTCATGTTTCGGATTTCGACATTCGAGCTTCGGGTTTTCTTGCCTACAACACGCCTGCCTCTTTGAAACTAAAATAACCGGGGCTCGCGTCGGATGGCGCGCCGATGACGATGTGATCCAGCAATTTGATTTGCAAAAGCTCGGCGGCTTCGGCCAGGCGTCGCGTGAGACTGTGGTCGGTCTGGCTCGGCGACGGATCGCCGGACGGATGGTTGTGCACAACGATGACTGCGTAGGCCGAGTAAGTGATCGCGGGTCGAAAAATCTCCCGCGGATGCGCGATGCTCTCATTCATGCTCCCTAACGAGACTGATTCAATTCGCACCAAACGGTAACGCGTGTCGAGCAGGACAACGCGCAGTGATTCGATCCGCAGCATGCGCATTTCGTCTCCCAGCAGCTTATAAATCAGTTCCGGTGAATCGAGTTTTTGCTGAGCCAACGGTTCCTGTGTGAAGCGTTTTCCCAAGTTAAACGCTGCCACCAGTTCTAATGCCTTCGCCGGACCGATTCCTTTGATTTCTCTCAGTTCCTTGACGGAGCAACGGCTCAGCTCTGCAAACGACTTATATTTGTCGAGCAACTCACGAGCGACATCCACGACGTTCATGCCACGCCGGCCGGTACGCAGCAATATCGCGATCAATTCTGCGTTGCTGAGAGCGTCTGCTCCTCGTGCAAGCAACTTTTCCCGCGGCCGCTCATCCTGCGGCATTTCGCGGATTTTAAGCTGCGGCATATGAAAGTGGGAGCAGCCTTAGCGCTGCGATAGAAGCCGGCTGAAAGTCGGGACTCCAAGGTCCCTCCTACATTTCATCAGACGCGAAGTTGATCGAACATGTCGCACAACGCATCACCGAGCGAGAACAATGCATCTGTATAACGATTCGACGCGATACCATCGAATGCATGTTGCGCTTTACGAATCAGATCACTGCCGGCTGCGATTGACTCGTTTAACGCGCCGTTGTTCGCGCCATTTTTGAGCAGCTCAATCATTTCTTCGATCTTTTCGTCCAGCACAAGCTGGCAGCAACGTTCGCGTTCAAACTCCGAAGCGGACCGGAGAAAAATTAAAACCGGCAATGTGAATTTTCCTTTGCGCAGGTCCGTCCCGAGTGTTTTACCGGTCACACTTTCGGAGCCGGCGAGATCGACGCAATCATCATAGATCTGATAGGCGGTTCCGATTTGGAATCCGAAATTTTTTAATGTCGCAATCACCTTCGGATCAGCCTCGCTGATAACCGCGGCCAGTTCCGCTGCCGCGGAGAAAAGCGATCCGGTTTTCATCTGTACGATCCGCAAATAATCTTCAACGGTCAGATTAAGATCGAACCGGCGCTGCGTTTGAATCATTTCACCTGAGCAAACTGTCGTCGCCGTGCGCGCGATTGCGCGACCGATATCGGAGTTTTCAAAATCTGTGGATAACGTCAGCGCGTGCGAGAAAAGACAGTCGCCTAATAGAACGCTCAGCGAATTTCCCCAGCGCGCATTTGCGGTTGGCTGTGCTCGACGCTGTTCTGCTTCGTCCATCACGTCATCGTGCACCAGCGTGGCGAGATGAATGAGCTCAACGATCACAGCGAGATCGATATGCCCGGAATGGATCTTTCCCGTAGCGCCGCCGGCAAGCAGAGCCAGCAGCGGTCGAAGACGTTTCCCGCGGCTGCCGACAGCGTAGACGACGTAACCTTCAATTGCCGGATCGAATGCCGAAGCCTGTTTCGCGATACGCGTCTCGACTTGCTCGAGCTGCGGTTGAACTAATTTTGCCACTTCAGCCAAACGAATTGCGGGAGCGCTGTTTGCCTTCGCAACTGCGCGGCGACTCGAGCTCCGGTCCGTGCGGGCGAAGAGTTCCACGAGGCGAGGATAGTGGTGCGGCAATGGTAGAGCAAGCTTCTAGCTTGCTAAAGAATTTTGCGAGTTCATCGCGACGAATCCTGTGGCGGATGCGTATGCGCTCAGGACGATCAGAGAAGCGCGAGCCTCTCGGCTTGCGAGAAAATGCGCAAGCGGGGACGCATGCGCTACCTTTTGCGCAGCCAGGATTCAGTTCCGTATTTCTGCTGAGCTAATTCTCGCGCGCGCTGGAAAACTTCTTCACCGATCTCGAACTCACTGCAATCGGCCGACAGCGCCTGCGCAAATTTTTGCGCGAGATCAGTGTTCGTTGTGATTCCTTGAATGCTGCCTTGCTGGAGCAAACCGCGACGAGTGCGGCGTTGCGCCGCCCCGGCGATCTTGCGGTCGTCGATCATTAGGTCGGCGCGAACCGGATTCGCGAAACAGTTGTAGTCGCTGGCGCTGACGGTGGCGTGTTTGGAGAGCGCAATCCCGCCCGAGTCAACGTCCCCGGCTACAACTGCGCGTTCACCAACTCCGTTCAAAGCGACGGCTAACGAGCGATGAATTTTTTCGTAGCTGGCGATTGATGATTCATTAAACACCGAATCGCTCGCAGGAATCAGGATCGAGTAGGTTAGATCCTCTCCGTGAAAGACGATTCCGCCGCCGGTCCAACGCCGAACTAAATCGCGTTTCGCTGCGTAAATCGACACCTGGGAAAACTTCCCAAAATATCCGAATGACAGAGCAGGGGAATGCCAGCGATAGAAGCGAATAGTTGGAACGACTGTCGTTTCCAACAGGGCTTCATCGATCGCCATGTTCATCGCCGCCGAGTGCGGGGCGACATCATAATAAATGTCCAGTCTGGCAAATAACTGCTCAGTCATTCCGAGCGAAGCGAAGCGAAGTCGAGGAATCCCGCTGCATTGCGGTGGGTAGCTCTACGGGCTGTCTCGACTTCGCTCGACATGACGATTAGTTGAGCAGCTCTTCCAGAATTTTTGCGACGGCTTCACGTGGCTGCGCATGCCCGGTGATTGGTCGCCCTATACCGATGTAGTCTGCGCCGGCGTCAATTGCTTCGCGCGGAGTCAGAAAGCGTTTCTGATCGCCCGGTTCCGCCCAGCTTGGCCGAATTCCCTGAACGGCAATTTTGATTCTTTCGCCGAACTCGCGGCGCAAGGTTTTGATCTCATGCGGACTCGCCACGATACCATCAATTCCTGCTGCTGCGCCTAATTTGGCCAGGCGAATTACCTGGTCCTCGACGCTGTCCGGAATCCCAATTTCGCGCAGCGTCTGCTCAGTAGAGCTTGTTAAAACAGTTACTCCCAAAATAAGCATATCGTTAGTACGAGCGGCAGTGGCAGCGTGAATCATTTCGCTGCCGCCGCTCAAATGAATCGTGAGCATCTGCACACCTAGAGTGGTCGCAGACTCAACGGCTCGCGCGACGGTGTTGGGAATGTCGTAAACTTTCAGATCGAGCCAGACCTTCGCGCCGGCGGCCAAAACCGCGCGCACAATTTCGGGGCCTTCGGCCGTGTAAAGTTGGAGACCTATTTTGAAAAAAGAGATTTCGTTCCGGAGTTGCTCAACGAGGTCGAGCGCCTTTTCCTTTGTGGGGACGTCAAGCGCCACGATGATTTTGTCAGCGGCTTTTGTCATAGCAGGCAGCATTTGTCATGTCGAGCGGCGTCGAGACATCTCTAACAAGGAACGACGGCTTGGGCAGCCGTCGAATAAGACATGCCGGCTGGGAAGCCGTCATTCCTTGCGAAGATTCCTCGACTTCGCTGGGAATGACAGAGCAAATTGCAGCTTATGCAAGTTCTCGCTCCCGCGAAGATCAATCTTTCGCTGAAAGTTCTCGGCCGTCGCAGCGATGGCTTTCACGAAATCGAGACGTTCATCGCGCCGATTTCGCTTTGTGACGAAATCAAGATCGAGCAGCGCTCCGGCAAACAACAAATCGCGTTTCGCTGCGATGATCCGTCGGTGCCGAAAGGCGAAGACAATATTGTGGTGCGTGCAGCGAACGTGTTTTTCGAACAAACCAAGGTCAGCAGCGGTGTTTCGATCATGCTCAAAAAAAGAATTCCACACGGCGCTGGTCTGGGTGGAGGAAGCAGCGACGCTGCTTCCACTCTGCTGGCGCTCAACGAACTGTTCGAGACGAATTTGCCGCGCGAAGCGCTGGCTAAAATGGCGGAGATCATCGGATCGGACGTTCCATTTTTTATTTTTCAATCCGCTGCGGTGTGCAAAGGGCGCGGCGAACTCGTGAGACCGACCAGCTTGCGCGAACAGTTATCGCTCTTGTTGCTGAAGCCCAATTTCGGCGTGCCCACGCCGTGGGCATACTTCCGCTGGCTAAACTCGCGCGAAATTCCCGGCGTTCCGTACGGCGCCCAGCAGTTCACCCAACAAAGTTTCGTAAACGATCTGGAGCGCTCTGTTTTCGAAAAATTTGCTTTTCTGGCTCAGCTCAAAATGTGGTTACTGAAGCAACCAGAAGTCGGGGTTGCACTGATGTCCGGTTCAGGTTCGACAGTTTTTGCAGTGCTGCGGTCAAAAGCGGACGCCGATCTTCTGGCCGAGCGCGCAAAAGCGAAGCTCGATCCGGAACTGTGGACCTGTGTCTGCCAAACGCGGTAGCGAACTCTCGGGAGCGCACGCGTCTCGCCTGCTGGCGAGCGCGTCCCGCGGTCGCGAATTTTCCTTTGATGTCATCAATCCGCTCGATGGCGAGGCTGAAAAGCAAGATTGTTTCGCCGTGACGCCGAAACCAGCACGCGAGACGCGTGCGGTCCCCAGATCATGCGAGCTCGCGCGAAGCTAATCGCCGAGACGTTGGCGGAATTGTGCCAGCGCATATTCGCGGTTGAGCTTTGCGATAAAACTGGCGCTGATCTTGGCGGGACACACTGCTTCGCACTCGTAAGTATTTGTGCAATTACCAAATCCCTGATCGTCCATGACCTGCACCATTTTCAAGACACGTCGCTCACGTTCCGGCACGCCCTGCGGCAAAAGTGAAAGGTGCGAAACTTTCGCAGCCGCAAAAAGCATTGCCGATCCGTTGGGGCAGGCCGCTGCGCACGCGCCGCAACCGATGCATGCTGCCGCTTCCATTGCCAGGTCTGCGTGGTGTTTGCCAACCAGAATTGAGTTCGCTTCCGGCGCGGAGCCTGCGCGCGCGGAAATGAATCCACCGGCTTGCACGACCCGGTCCAGCGCACTGCGATCGACTACCAAATCTTTGACGATCGGAAACGCGCCGACGCGAAACGGCTCGATCGTAATCGTCTCGTTGTCGCGAAATTTTCGCATGTACAGCTCGCACACAGCGCCCGGATGATCTGGCCCGTGAGCTTCACCATTAACCGTGAGCGAGCACGTGCCACAAATCCCTTCACGGCAATCAGAGTCGAACGCGACGGGTTCGCCGCCGCTGCGAATCAGATTTTCGTTCAGAATGTCGAGCATCTCTAGAAATGACGTTTCAGTCGAAATGTCGCGGACGTCGTAATTTACAAGTTTGCCGCGGGACTTCCCGTCGTGCTGCCGCCAGATTTTGAGTTTGAAGTTCATTGGTTCACGGTCAACCTGAGCGAAGCGCAGCGGAGTCGAAGGATCCGGCGGAAATACCGAAGCTTTCGCGACCGGGATTCCTCGACTTCGCTCGGAATGACGGAAGATATAGTCATTTGTAGCTCCTTTGCGCCAGATGCACGGTCTCGAAATGCAACTGTTCGCGCTGCAGTTTGGGAGGCTGACCATCTCCTTGAAATTCCCACGCGAACACAGCTGCATGGCTCTCGTCGTCTCGGAGCGCTTCGCCATCGGGCGTTTGATGTTCTTCGCGGAAGTGCGCGCCGGCAGATTCGTCGCGCTCCAGCGCGTCAATGCACATCAACTCGGCGAATTCGAGGAAATCCGCGACACGCCCGGCGCGTTCCAATGATTGGTTATAATCTTCTTTATCTCCGGGAACGCGCACATCGCGCCAGAATTTGTCCCGTAGCTCGGGAATTTTTCGAAGCGCTTCGCGCAATCCTTGTTCGTTACGCGACATTCCGCATTTGTCCCAGAGAAGAAGGCCAAGCTCGCGATGGAACGAATCGGCGGAGCGTGTGCCGTTGACCTTGAGCAGTTTTTCGATCCTGGCGCGGACAGTGTTTTCCGTTTCTTGAAACTCGGGAGACTCGGGCGACGGCCGTTTTCCCATCTGACCGGCAAGATAATTCGGCAGCGTGTTTGGCATAACAAAATAGCCGTCGGCGAGGCCTTGCATCAGAGCGCTAGCCCCGAGCCGGTTAGCGCCGTGATCGGAGAAGTTGGCTTCGCCGATCACGAATAAACCGGGTACATTGCTCATCAAATTATAGTCCACCCAGAGACCGCCCATCGCGTAATGCACGGCAGGATAAATTCGCATTGGCACTTTGTAGGCGTCCTCGCCGGTAATCTTTTTGTACACCTCGAACAAGTTTCCATACCGCTCGCGAATCGTCTCTACGCCGAGTCGTTTGATCGCATCGGCAAAATCGAGATACACCCCGCGTCCACCAGGACCGACCCCGCGGCCTTCGTCACAAACTTCCTTTGCGGCGCGCGATGAAATGTCGCGCGGCGCAAGGTTACCGTAGCTGGGATATTTTCGCTCGAGATAATAATCGCGATCAGCGTCAGGAATTTCATTCGGCGGCTTGAAACGGTCTTCCTTTCGTTTGGGAACCCAGACGCGCCCATCGTTGCGCAGCGACTCCGACATCAACGTGAGCTTCGATTGATACTCGCCGCTTACTGGAATACACGTGGGATGAATCTGTGTGAAGGACGGATTGGCGAAGAGCGCGCCCCTTTTGTAAGCGCGATATGTCGCGGTCACGTTGCTGCCGCGCGCATTGGTCGACAGATAAAACACATTGCCGTATCCGCCGCTGGCAAGCACAACTGCATCCGCTGCATGCCTCTCCATTTTTCCCGAGCGCAAATTCCGAGTGATGATTCCCTTGGCCTGGCCATTGACGATCACCAGGTCGAGCATCTCTGTGTATGGAAACATCTGCACAGTGCCATAGGCGACCTGGCGACACAGCGCCTGATAACAGCCTAACAAGAGTTGCTGTCCCGTCTGGCCGCGAGCGTAAAAGGTCCGTGAAACTTGTGCACCGCCGAAGGAACGATTAGCCAGGTAACCGCTGTATTCGCGAGCGAACGGCACGCCCTGCGCGACGCATTGATCGATAATGTTGTTGGCGATTTCAGCAAGCCGATAAACATTCGCTTCGCGAGAACGAAAATCGCCACCCTTAATCGTGTCGTAGAACAATCGGTAAACGCTGTCGCCATCGTTCTGATAATTCTTTGCCGCATTAATGCCGCCCTGCGCGGCAATCGAATGCGCGCGCCTCGGCGAATCCTGAAAACAAAAACATTTCACCCGGTATCCTAGTTCTCCGAGAGTCGCCGCGGCCGATCCGCCCGCGAGGCCGCTGCCGACGACTATGATCTCAAGTTTTCGGCGGTTATTCGGGCTGACCAATCGCGAATGATCTCGATGATTGCGCCATTTTTGATCCAGCGGTCCCGGCGGAATTTTGGGCTCCAGTGTTCCAATCATGCTGTGAAATATCTAAAACCATCTCGTGATGTCATTCTGATCCCGCAGTCGCGGGAGAAGAATCCCGGAGCAAATCTGGAGTGATTCATAAACGGAAATATCCAGAGATGTTTCGCTTCGCTCAACATGACAGCGTCAGGGTATGACGAAACAACCAAATCTCGTCTATTGTTCGCCGCCCCACTTGTCTTTTTTGAATGACACGCGGCCGGAGCCTTCTTCGAAAGCTTCGAAATGCTCCGGGTTCTCACGGTAATATTTCTGGTGATACTCTTCGGCGGGCCAAAATTTCATCGCAGGCAAAATTTCGGTCACAA
>DASXOI010000097.1:0-8655 GCA_036494375.1 Candidatus Udaeobacter sp. | reverse complement strand
AAGCGCGACAAAGATGAAAACGAAGTCGATCGCCGAAACGAGGTACATCAGCCCGGCACAAGCAAAGATCGGAATTGCGAAAAACTCGCCCAGCCCAGCCAAGGAGCGACGGCTTTCCAGCCGTCGCGGGTCATCTTCTGGGCGGCTGGGAAGCCGTCCCTTCTTTAATTCCACAAACGAGCTGCTCACCACCGGGGCGTAATCGATCATCATGATCAGCACAAGAATGGTGGTTAATAGCGCGAACTGCTTGAAGAAGATCGCCAATCGATCCGCTGTGTAAAAAGTCCAGAAACCGCTCGCATTACTGGGCGAGGAAGAGGGAACGACAAAGAAACTGGCGAGAAGAACTATCGCCAGCCCTGTAATTGCAGCGAAAGCCAAAACACGTTTATCAATTTTCCCGGCAAACGCTTCGATCATCAGGATCATCATCCCGAGCACCAGCACCGCAATTTCAAGTAAGGGCGCGGTGATCATCGGATGCTGTAGCCACGCTCCTGTGGGGCGTGTTCGCGAGCCGGCCGAACAATTTGCAGACGGCGCATAGCGGCGTGGCTACAGGTCTGCGTATCTGAGTTGGCAGAGAGAAAAGGCCTGAACGTCGGTGCAATATTTCGCACAAAAAATTGCGGAAAAAATCCAAAGCAAAGAAGTGCTACCCCAAGCAGCGCAACAGGCACGCGTAATGCCAGACTAAGATCAGGCAGCTTTTGCCATTGCTCGCGAATAGAGCCCATGAACGTCCCGCGATAAGCGCGCAACATATAAATCGTCGACAGCACCACGCCCCATAGCGCAAGCACCGTGGCGATTTGGAAAATGTGAAATTGCCCGATTTCCCAGCCGTTCCTGAACGCGCCAAAAAAGATCATAATTTCCCCCGCGAAATTGGCAAAACCCGGGAGACCGATTGCCGCAAACACTCCAAGTCCAAAGGCTAGCCCGGCGAAAGGCATCACCCTGGCTAGTCCGCCAAGCTCATCAAAAGCCAATGTGCCCGTCCGCCGGCGCAACTCGCCCGCGATGCCAAATAGCAAGGCGATCGACAGGCCGTGAGCGAACATCAACACAACGGCGCCGGTAACGCCAAGAATGCTAAAGCTGGCGATGCCGAGGAAAATGTAGCCCATATGCATCACGCTTGAATAGCCGAGCATCCAATCGAGGCGCTTCTGCGCGATGGTAACTAGTCCGACGTAGATGATGTTGCCGAGTAACAGCACGACAAGCAGAGTCGCCCAATGATGGGCGCCTTCGGGCAGCATTGGAACGGCCAGGCGCAAAAGACCGTACAGCCCGAATTTTTTCAAAACGCCTGCGTGCAGCATCGCAGCGGGCGCCGGCGCCGCGGCATACGCTTCGGGCGCCCACGTGTGAAACGGAAACAGCGAGACGAGAATTCCGAACCCGATAAGCAGCAACAGATAAACATGCCGTTGCGCGTCCGGAGCGATCTGACCCATTCCAGCTGCAGTCCGCAACACGCGAATATCAAAACTGCGCGAGGGAAGAGGAAAGCTCTGGTAAAGCAGGATCAAGCCGAGTAACAGAACGAAACTGCCGATAGCCAGGTAGATCGTGATTTTCCAGGCCGCTGCGACGCGATTGCCACTGCCCCAGATTCCGATCAACAAAAACGTGGGGATCAGGGCGAGCTCGTGAAACGCGTAAAAGAAAAATAGATCGATTGAAGCAAACGCTCCGATCGCGCCGCCGGAGATGAACAGAAGACAGGCATAAAACGCGTTTTCATATTTCTGTATTGAACCAGCGAACCATACTGCAGCCAGCGCGACGATGCTGGCGAGTAGCACCATGATTACACTTAAACCGTCGACGCCGGTGGTGAAGCTCAATCGCCACTCGGGAGAGATGCTAAACGATGTTACGTGTTGGAAGTCGGCGTTACTGTGGTCGAGAGACGCAAACAAAAATAGCGCCACTGCGAACGTCAAAACCGACGCGGCTAGCGCAGTCTTCCGTGCGGGCGCGCCAAGCATGATGAGAACGGCCGCAACGATTGGACAGAAAATGACGAATAAAACCATTACGGGAAATGACGAAATCCGAATGACGAATGACGAATGACTGACGAAGCTCGAATGCTGAATCTTTCCGGGGAGCGCACGCGACTCGCGTGCACGTTTCGGCGCCCTCGCCGAAGCGCTTTGTAAGCAGCGCAAGCCACCGTGCGAGTGCCTTGTGTCCAGAGGCGACCGCGAGGGCGCGCTTGCCAGCACGCGAGGCGCGTGCGCTCCCCAGATCTTTCATTCCGCATTGGGGCTTCGTTCATAGTTCTGTCATTCGAGCTTCTCTGGGTGGCCTATCGAAACAGGGCAAAGTAAATGAGAGCGACAACTCCCAGTCCAAACAGGAACGCATATGCTTGAAGATTGCCGACTTGGATTAATCGCAAGACCGCGCCAATGCCCCAGATGCCTCGACTGCTTCCGCCCACCGCACCTGCATCGATGATCCAGCGATCAATGAAGGCCGCCACACGAGCGAGCAGCTCCTGCGTCCAATAAATCAGCCAGCCATAGAACTCGTCGAAATAGAATTTGCGGCGCAACAACTCGACTTTGATCGGTTCGCTCACGCGCCCGCGGTAAAGAACAACGGCGAGTCCCACTCCGAGAATCAATGCGATGATTGCCAACACAGGAACAAAGACCGCCACTTCCTTTTCGATGGGCAATGTGACAAAGTTTCGAGCGAAAAATGCAAAGCCGCCGAGCGTTGCAAGGACTGCGAGCACGATCAACGGCATTGTCATGACTGCTGGTGATTCGCGGCCTTCGCGCGCGCTGTCGCTGCGTGGGCTACCGAAGAAGACAATGACGAGCGTGCGAATCACGTAGAAAGCAGTCAGGAACGCGGTGAACAATCCGACGGCGAAAATCGGCAGGTTGTGTTCATAGGCAATCGCGAGAATTGCGTCCTTACTGAAAAATCCACTGAACGGTGGACAGCCGATCAATGCCAGCGCGCCCGCGCCGAAGGTGGCAAAAGTGATCGGAAGTCTTTTACGCAGACCGCCCATCTTCCAGATGTTCTGCTCGTGATGAAGCATCACGATGACCGAGCCGGCTGCAAGAAACAGGAGCGCCTTAAAAAACGCGTGGGTGAAAAGGTGGAACATGGCTGCCTCGTTTGAGGCGAGACCCACCGCCATCACCATGTAACCGAGTTGCGACAGCGTGGAATAAGCGAGAATACGTTTGATGTCGTCTTGCTGCGTTGCGATCAAAGCGGCCATCACCGCTGTGATGGTGCCGATCCACGCGACGACGAGAAGTGCCGTTTCTGACGCTTGAATGATGAACGCGACGCGCACCAACATGTACACTCCGGCTGCAACCATCGTCGCCGCGTGAATCAACGCCGAGACCGGTGTCGGACCTTCCATCGCGTCCGGCAACCAGACATGGAGCGGAAATTGGGCAGATTTTCCGACCGCGCCACAGAAAATTAAAAGCGCGACAATTGCGACAAGTGTTGCATGGTCGCCGAACATCGGCATTCGCGGCGCGACTTCCGCAAACACGACTGAGCCGGTGATCATCCAAAGCATCAGGATGCCAGTCATGAATCCAAAATCGCCAATCCGTGTGGTGATGAATGCTTTATTCGCTGCGTCGGCTGCGGCGTCTCGAAAGAACCAGTGACCTATCAAAACGTAGGATGTGAAGCCGACCAATTCCCAAAAGATGAACAGAATCACGAAATTGTTCGCAAAAACGATTCCGAGCATCGCGAACATGAAAAGCGACAGCGCCGCGAAATAACGGGACTTGCCTTCATCGTCCCGCATGTAACCGAGCGAATAAATATGAATGAGCGCTCCGACGCCGGAAACCACCACGGCCATTGTCCTGCTCAACTGATCAAGCGTAAGGGCGAGCGGCACACGAAAGAGCGTGGGGAGATCGAGCCATACGAATTCCGGTGCCGACGTGGCTGATTGAGCGAAGACAAAGCAACTGCAGCAGAAACTTATCAGAACAGCGGTGATCGAAATTATGCTGCTAATTGATTTCCATCGCAGCGTGAAGAGCGTGATGACCGTCGCGCTCGCGAATGGTGCGAGAAGAATTAGCCACGGATAAAATGAGTTCATTGCTCCGTCTGATTCGCGGGTTAGAACTTCAGACTGGTGATGTCGGCGACATCCGTCGTTTGTCTCGCGCGATACAACGCGACGAGCAGCGCGAGGCCTACCGCGACTTCCGCTGCCGCCACGGTGATGACGAAAAAGACGAACACCTGCGCGTTGTAATTTGGTAGCCCGTCAGCACCGACGCGAAATCGCGAGAAAGCCACCAGCGACAGGTTAGCCGCGTTCAACATTAGCTCGAGCGACATCAAAATAACGATGAGGTTTCGACGTAGCATCACACCGGCGAAACCGATCGTGAAAAGGATCGCGCTTACTACCAAATAATCGCCGAGCGTGATCATATTACCGCGGTTCCCGACGGCTTAGGAGGACTACCCCGATCGTGGCAACGAGCACCAGGACGCCGATGATTTGGAGGGGCAGATTGTAATTGTTGAAAAGTAGCCGGCCAATGTGCCAGACGTCATCCGTTGTCGATCCTGCTAGCGGCGGAAAAGCGCGCTGCGCGGATTGAGAGTGCCCAATGACTAAATAGATCTGAATTAGTAAGATCACGGCTACCCCAACTCCGCCCGCGGCGGCGAACCAGTTGATTTGGCGGCGTTCTTCCATGCGAATGTCGAGCAGCATGATGATGAAAAGAAAGAGCACCATTACGGCGCCTGCGTAGACCAATACCTGAATGATGCCGACGAAAAACGCATCGAGCGACATGAACAGCGCTGACAACCCGAGGAATGAAACAACCAGGCTCAGCGCGCTCGCGACGGGGTTCCGATTGAAGACGACGGCGGCGCCGAAAGTCACTGTCAGCACCGCAAAAATCCAAAATAAAAACGGTGACATCGGTTACTGGAGTAATGGAGTAATGGAGTAATGAAGTAATAGACACGTGCCTGGGAACCAGCACTCCATTACTCCAACACTCCAGCACTCCAGTTCTGCTACTTCTTTTCGTTCCATTTGAGAACCACGCCGTGCATTACTCCGCCTATCTCGAGGAGTTTTTCCTTGTGATGCACCATTTCGGCGCGTGTGAAGCCGGTGATGGCGTAATCTTTGCGCAGAAAAATCGCCTGCTCCGGACAAACTTCCTCGCACATCCCGCAATAAATGCAGCGGATCATGTCGATATCGAATTCTTCAGGAAATTTCTCGACCTTGGCGAAACGGTCGGCCGGAGGAATCTCGTCGGGAATAATTTTGATCGCGCGCGGTGGACAAATGAATTCGCAAAGTTGGCACGCCACACAGCGCACTCGTCCATCTGAATCGCGTACCAGCGCAGGTGCGCCGCGGTAATAATCCGGCAGGTGACTGTCCCATTTTTGCTCCGGGTATTGCATGGTCACCTTGGTGCGTCCGAACAGCATATTCTTGAAATGCTTAAAGGTGATTGCCAGACCGGCGGCAATGGCTGGCAGATACAATCGCTCGCGCCAGTTCAATCTCGGTCGTGGAACAGTGATGGTCATGCTTGCCCTTCCTCTACCTCTTCCTCTTCGTCTGCAGTCTCTCCGTATTCAGCTTGATCTTCAGCAATCCGGCAGCCTAACTGATCCAGCATCCTGAAGAGCATCTTTACGATCTCTTCCAGGATTGCCTTGCCTTTCTTGATGGCATCATCAGCGCAGCATCTTCGCGCAACAAGCAGATCGAGACACGCCGCAGATTCCAGAGCTGAACCGTGCGCGATCTGGAAAAAGCGCGCGCGATCTCTTTGTGAGAACTTACCGTTTCCCTCGGCGATGTTCAGCGCAATGCTATCGCCTGCACGTTCCAAATGGTCGCGAGTCGAGGTCTTTTTCGTTACCGATTCGATGAGCTCTTGCGACCAGGTTGCAAATTCCAACGCTCGTTTGTAAACGGTCAGCTTCTCATGATGAAATGGCATAACGGGAGGGGGTTAGAGTAAGAGGAAGAGTAAGAGTAAGAGGAAGAGGAAGAGGAAGAGGAAGAGGAAGATTAGATTGGAACGAAGGGTAGAATTGCAGCGACGATGAAGATGTTCACCAGCGCAATCTCGAAAAAGAAAAGCCAGCCGAGGCGCATCAGTTGATCCCATCGAAATCGCGGAAGTGTCCAGCGCACCCACATGAATAGGAAAATCACCACAGCGACCTTTGTGAAAAAGACTGCGATGTTGATGAGGCCGAAAATCCAGCCGTGGGAGCCATCGGGTATCCCGGGAAAATGCCAGCCGCCGAAAAATAACGTCACGACAACAGCGGACCCGGTGATCATCGCGGCGTATTCGCCGAGAAAATAAAGGGCGAACTTCATCGAGCTGTACTCGGTGTTGTAGCCTCCGGCGAGTTCCTGCTCGGCCTCGGGCAAATCGAATGGCAGCCGGTTTGTTTCAGCAAAAATCGCGATCATGAACACGAGGAACGAGATGATCATTGGAATCGTAAGCAGCCATTTCCATGGATTCATCAGATCCCCAACGAAAGGCGCGATGAACCAGCCATGGTCGATCTGGTACTGTACGACGCTCGTCAGTCGCAAACTTCCAACCATGAGAAAAACCGGAATGACCGCGAGTCCGAGCGAAAGCTCGTACGAGAGCATTTGCGCGCTGGAACGAATGCCGCCGAGGAATGGATATTTCGAGTTGGACGCCCACCCGCCGATGACGATCCCGTAAACGCCTAACGAGGAAATCGCGAACACAAAGAAAATTCCGACGTTCACGTCGGCGATCACCATCGGCACACCGAACAGCGTGCTGCCGAACGGCACCACGGCGATGGTGATGATGGCCGGCATGACTGCAAGGCATGGCGCCAGCCAGTAATAAAAAGTATTCGTAGCGTGCGGCGTGAAATCTTCTTTCAGCAGCAGCTTGAACATATCTGCGATTGGCTGGAAGAGACCGGCAGGCCCGACGCGATTCGGCCCCACGCGGTCCTGAATAAACGCGCTGACCCGTCGCTCCGCGTACACAGCGTAAGACACCATGAACAAGATCACCCCCAGCAGAATTGCGATTTTCAGTAGCGAGGTGAAGATGAAGAAAAAGTCCATTAAGGTCGTGAATTTTACCGCTTGGGCGCCGCTTGTGGTTCGACTTGTTGGATCGCCGATGCACCGGGATGAGCTTGCGCCTGATCTAACTCGTGCCGGACACCGCGACGTGCAGCCTGGACCGCGATCGCTTGTTCGATTGCCTCTTCGTCGCTGGGATGGATCGGCGGCAATTCTTCAATCTTGAGAATGTGCACGCCGAGATCGCCGATCTTGCTGAGACTCAACCCGGCGAATTGCGGGACTGTTTCACTCATCCGGCGGAAAACCTCTTCAATCGAATGAAGCGAGTTGCCGCCACCGATAGCCTGGAGCAGATCGCGTAAAATCTCCCAGTCATCGCGCGCATTACCCGGCGGGCGAGTCGCTCGGTTTAAGCGTTGCAAGCGGCCTTTGCCGTTGACCATCGAGCCACGTTTTTCGGCAAATCCGCACGCTGGCAGGACAACGCTCGCCTTTTCTGTCACTGCGTTGTGCAAATTATTCATCACGATAAGCGCGGGCAGTCGCGCCAGTTCTTCGACCGACAGGCCCAGGTGCATCGCGTTCTCTTTCAAAATCACCAACGCTTGGATTTCTCCGGATCTTACTGCGTCGGCAATTGCCATGAGCTTCGCGCCGGGCGCGGAGCGTGGACGCAGGATCAGCCGGGCACCGTTTGTGTTCGGGTTGCGATCTTTACTTAACAAAACCTTGTCCGCGCGGCCGCGCCTCGGGACGATATCGACCCATTGAAGGCCTAACGAGTTAACCAACTGCGCCGTGAGCCAAAGCTCTTCGTTCGTCATCCGACCAGAAGCAACAATTGCAATTTCCGATGCGGCAAACTGTTTTAAATGGAGCGCTGCCTGTCCAATGGCGGTTGGCCAATCGGCCGGAACCAGTCTTCCCTGCGAGCGGATCTGCGGCTCCAGCAAGCGCTCGTCGGCTTCGAGATATTTGTAATTGAGCCGGCCATAATCGCACATCCAGCAGGCGTTAACGTGATCGTTCTCGCGCGGAGTTTGGCGATAGATCACGTCCTCGCGGGTTCCGATGATTGTATTGCACCCCGTCGCGCAACTTGTGCAAATGCTCTTTGTCTCTTTCAGGAACCATACCCGCATTTTGAAACGGAAGTCGGTCGAAGTCAGCGCGCCTACGGGGCAGATGTCGACCGTGTTAAGCGAATAATTGTTTTCCAACGGTCTACCGGGATGCGCCGTGAGAATGGTGTGACTGCCGCGATCAACGAAACCGAGCACGTCGTCATGCGCAATCTCCTGGCAGAAACGGATGCAGCGGGAGCAGAGAATGCAGCGCTCGTCATCAAGCGTTACGCGCGAGCCGAGCTGCACAGCTTTCGGCTTTTTCACTTTGTTCTCGAGGAAACGCGATTGCGAACTGCCATAGTCGACACTGAACTCCTGCAAACGGCATTCGCCGGCCTGATCGCAGATCGGACAATCAAGCGGGTGATTGATCAAGAGAAATTCCATGACGCCCCGCTGACATTCCTTCACCAG
>DASXOI010000096.1:0-2667 GCA_036494375.1 Candidatus Udaeobacter sp. | reverse complement strand
TCCGTCGCATCAGGCTTCCCAATTTTCAGGTTCTCGCGGATGGTGCCGTTAAATAAAAAACATTCCTGCGTCACCATTCCGATTTGTTGCCGTAATGCGCGAATGTTCGCATGACGAATCGGATTTCCGTCGACTAAAATTTCGCCGCTATCGAACTCGTAGAAGCGCGTGAGTAGATTAATGATCGTAGATTTTCCCGCGCCAGTGGTGCCGACAAGCGCGATGGTCTCGCCCGGGCGCGCGTGGAATGAAATGTCACTCAGCGTCGGCAGCTCGCCAGAATAGCTGAAACTGACATGCCGGAATTCGATTTCGCCACGCACTGGATCAGCGAAGGTTTCGCCACCCTTCGGCTCGCATTCTGAATCCAGAATTTCGAAGACGCGTTCGCCCGATGCCCGTCCTGCCTGCACGAGTTGATTAAGTTCATGCAGTTTCCCTATTGGTTCGTAGAGAAAGCTCGCAAGCACAAGAAACGCGCCAAAATTCCCCAACTGCAAAGCGCCGGATAAAATATCGCGTGCTCCGACAGCCACCACCAGCAGCACGCCAAGCGACCCGAACAAATACATTGAAGAATGGTAAAGTGCCCACACTCGCGTGACGACGAAGGTGGCGCACCGCAACTCGTCACTCTCTTTGTTGAAGCGACGATCCTCCTCAGGCTCGCGTGCAAAACTTTTGATCTGACGAATCCCCGCGAGATTGTCGTGCAGGAGCGAATTCATCGATGAAGCGGCGCGGCGGTGCAGCCGATATCGCCGGTGCGCTGTGAGCGTGTACCAAAGCGCGCCGCCGGCCAGGAATGGAATCGGCGCGAGCGCGACCAACGCCAGTTTTGTGCTGAGATAAAACATTCCCGCTACCACCACCATGATCTGCAATATCGCCACTGTTCCTTTTTCAATGCCGTCGATGAGGACGCGCTCCACCGAGCTCACGTCCTCCAGAATGCGCGTCATCAGATCGCCGGTGGGGCGATTATCGAACCAGCGGAGTGGCAGAGTTTGAATGTGCGAATACAAATCGCGGCGCAGATCGAAAATGACTCTTTGCTCGAAGGTGTTGTTGAGCAACAGGCGAAGATAATCCAAGCCTCGTTGAATCAGCATGCCGAAAGCCACGAGGATAAGCAGCGGAAGCAAACGTTCCGGGTGATGACCGTTGATGACGTCATCGAGAATATATTTCGTCGCCGCAGGCGGAACGATCATCATGAGCGTGCCCAGGGTCGCACAAGCCAACGTCGCCATCGCGAGCAGCGGATAGCGTTTTAGATAAACAAAGACGCGCCAGATCGTTTTCACTTTCCTTGAAACTCAGTGACGTAGATAAGATCGAACTATTCACTCATGCGCGATCACAAGTAAAGAATGCGAGCAGTTGGTTTCCCCGCATTGAACCGGCTCATCTAATCGTGCGTTTCATATTCCATCCTTTCGCTAGTTTCTGGTGAATCATCGGCGGTCGGTCGCTAAAAATAAGCTTGGAATTCAACGCCACCGTTTCGAATGATTGCGGACAAGAACCACTCACTATGAGCCGCTGGAAGCGTTGGTTACCGGGACTTCAGATCCTGAGCGATTACAAAGCCGCCTGGTTTCCGCACGATGTAATCGCTGGTCTGGTGCTGACTACCATGCTGGTGCCGGTCGGTATCGCTTATGCGTTGGCTTCGGGCGTTCCCGGAATTTACGGGTTGTATGCCACGATCGTGCCGTTGCTCGCGTACGCCCTCTTTGGTCCCAGCCGCATCCTTGTACTCGGACCGGATTCGTCTCTCGCGCCTGTAATTCTTGCGGTCGTGCTCCCTCTCTCGGGTGGCGACGCCATGCGTGCGGTAGCCGTCGCGAGTATGATGGCCGTGATATCCGGTCTGGTATGCATACTGATAGGTATTCTGCGTCTCGGATTCGTCACAGAGCTCCTCTCCGAGCCGATCCGCTACGGCTACATGAATGGTATCGCCCTCACAGTGTTGATCAGCCAGCTGCCGAAGCTCTTTGGATTCTCGATCGATGACGCCGGTCCATTGCGCGACCTCGTGCGCATCACCGAAGGAGTCCTCGGCGGACAAATGAACTGGACGTCATTCGCAGTCGGCGCCGGCACGCTCGCCGCGATTCTCTTGCTTAAGCCTTACAAGCGCATTCCCGGTCTTCTGCTCGCTGTCGTCGCTGCGACTATTGTGGTCGGTGTGCTGAACCTCGATTCTACCGCTGGCGTGAAGGTTCTCGGGCCGCTGCCCCAAGGGCTGCCATCGTTTACATTGCCGATAATTAGTTTTACTCATCTCGGCGACGTCATAATAGGTGGCTGCGCTGTCGCCATGGTGGCGTTCGCGGACACGAGCGTCTTGTCGCGTACGTACGCCGCCAAGATACGCACGCCCGTTGATCCGAATCAGGAGATGATAGGCCTGGGCGCAGCCAATCTCGCCGCCGGCCTCTTTCAGGGATTCCCGATCAGTAGCAGCTCATCACGTACTCCGGTCGCAGAAGCGGCTGGAGCGAAGACGCAGCTCACCGGAGTTGTGGGCGCCGTCGCAGTCGCGCTCCTTCTGATGTTCGCACCCAACCTGCTGAAGGATCTGCCCAGCAGCGCGCTCGCCGCGGTCGTCATTGCCGCGGCCATTGGGTTGTTCGAATTCGCAGACTTGCGTCGCAT
>DASXOI010000095.1:0-8951 GCA_036494375.1 Candidatus Udaeobacter sp. | reverse complement strand
CACCCAGACCGCGGCGAACTTTGTCTCAAGCGTGCCTCGGATGCTTCGCGTCAGCTCGGAGACAGAAAAAACTTTGGCCGTTTGTTGAAAGAAATCCGCTGTCAGTTGCATTCGGGTACAAATTTAACCACAGAGATCGTTCGGAGCGCACAGTTTATTTTGTTCGACGTCCGGTAGGAGGTTTGTGTCCGCCAGCCGCTAACAGAGGGATCGGACCGTAAAGCTTCGACGGTCGAAGACAGCCGCTACAGAATAACGATCGCTCTTGACTGTATCAGACCGCTTCGGAGATGATTGGGCGTCTATGAAAATTCGGATCCTCCTTCATGTCATTGTTTGTGGACTGCTTTTGGTGGCAATCACTCTTGCAGGAAAAGTTCGAGCGGACACTCCGCCAACGGTGAAAATCGGCGTGCTAGCCACGTTAACCGGATCGGGATTCTCGCTTGGCAGGGACACCGTTGTCGCATTGCGGATTGCTGCAGCAGATATTCAAAATATCCATCCTCAGTATAACCCGGTCCGATACCAATTCCTTGTTCGCGACACGCAGCATGATCCATCGCGTGCGCTCAGTGCTATTCAGGACCTCCATGCACGCGGCGTCAAGATCATCATCGGGCCGCAGACCAGTTCCGAAGTAGCTATGATCAAATCCTTCGCGGACGCGCATGATATTCTCGTTATCAGCCAGGGTAGCACAGCATCCTCGCTCGCCATCCCGGGCGACAATATTCTTCGGTTTTGCCCTAACGACAGGCGCGAGGCTGAAGCGCTTGTGGCGTTGCTACAGCACGATGGCATTCGCGCCATTGTTCCGCTTTGGCGGAACGATGCTGGCAACAACGGTCTGCACGACTCCGTGAAGATAAGATTTCAGGCGCTTGGCGGCAGAGTAACTTCAGGATTTCGCTACGAGACGAACACCTCAAACTTTTCCGCCGCAACCAACGCTGTCGCGTCCCAGATTGGGACTTTAATTGGCAGCGGTATTAACCCCTCTGCAGTCGCGGTCTATCTGGCGGCGTTCGATGAAGCCGTCGACGTATTTCATTCAGCACAAAACAATCCTACACTCGCCAACACAACGTGGTACGGCAGCGACGGCGTCGCTCTTTCCGCGGCATTGACCGGCGATTCGAATGCGGCCGGTTTTGCGGCAAGTGTTGGTTATCCGAACCCGATTTTCGGATTGCCCGATGCGCTGCGCGATCGTTGGCAACCGATTGCGGATCAGATCGAAGCGCGCACGGGCATCACTCCGGATGCGTTTGCGTTGTCCGCTTACGATGCACTCTTCGTGGTGAACCTGGCATTACAGCATCCAAAGCCGCTAAAGAATTTCGACAGATTCAAAGCGGCTTTCGTCGATGAAGCCAATCATTATCGAGCCATAACTGGACCGACAACCCTCGACGCCGCAGGCGACCGGCTCAATGGCGATTTTGATTTTTGGGCAGTGCGATTGCGCAGTGGCAAGTATACCTGGGTGCGAGTCGGAACTTACAATAATGGTATTCTCACGGTGTTCTGATCGCGGCGCACGCAGCAACTGGGAATGCTGATAACGCTTGAAGCAGGTCAGGACTGTCATTCCGAGCGAAGTCGAGGAAGCTCGTGGCATTGCGGTTGATAGCGCCGCGGGATCCTTCGACCCCGAAAGCATTCGGGGCTCACGATGACAATGTGCTCTTGCCGTTTTAACGCTTCAACGGCTAAACAGCTTAGCGTTCCGAGAATAATTCTGTCTGCGCGCCGGTCGGTGCTTTTAGTCCGAGCTTGCGATACGCGTTTGCGGTGGCGACCCGTCCTTGCGGCGTGCGTTTGATGTAGCCTTCCATGATCAAATACGGCTCGTTGACTTCCTCGATTGTGCCGGCTTCTTCGCCCACTGCGACCGCGAGCGAAGTCAGTCCAACAGGCCCGCCGTTGAATTTATGGATCAACGTTTCGATGATGCGCTTGTCCCATTGATCAAATCCATCACGATCGATCTCGAGCATTGTGAGCGCGCGATCTGCAAGTTCGGCAGTAATTTTTCCTTCGGCTTTGACCTGCACGTAATCGCGCACCCAACGCAACAGATTGTTCGCCGTGCGCGGGGTTCCGCGTGAGCGCCCAGCGATCTCGGCCGCGCCCGCCGCATCGATCTCCACGCCTAACAACTGAGCACTGCGCACAATGATCTTCTGCATTTCCTCGGCGTTATAGTAATCGAGGCGCGCCGTCATTCCGAAACGCGAACGGAGTGGCGCGCTTACCATTCCTGCGCGCGTCGTCGCGCCGACCAGCGTGAACTTTGGCAAATTGAGCCGCAGACTGCGCGCCTGCGGTCCCTGGTCGATAATGATGTCGAGCCGGTAATCTTCCATTGCCGGGTAGAGATATTCTTCGATCGCTGGCTGCAACCGGTGAATCTCGTCAATAAAGAGCACATCGCCTTTTTCAAGACTCGTGAGAAGTCCTGCGAGTTCGCCGGCCTTCTCGATCACTGGGCCGCTGGTGTTTTTAATATTTACGCTCATCGCGTTGGCGATGATGTAGGCGAGTGTCGTCTTGCCGAGCCCCGACGGTCCGCTCAATAGAATGTGCTCGAGCACATCGCCGCGCTTTTTAGCCGCTTCCACCATCAGCTCCAGCCGTTCGCGCACCTTTACCTGCCCGGTGAACTCGCTGAACGCGGGTGGTCGCAGCGAAATTTCAAAAGCAGCGTCTGGCTCCGGCGGTTTTATTGGCATTGGAGTGGTGGAGTAATGGAGTAATGGAGTAATGGCCGCAAGATATCAACACTCCAACATTCCATTACTCCATCACTCCAAATTCTTGATGAGCACCAACTCGGTGCCACGCCGCTTGTGGACATAAGACACCTTGTCAAACGCGTAGCGAATCAAGTGAAGACCGAGGCCGCCCGGTTTGATCAAGTCGTGCGAGCGGCCTTTCATTTCGTGCGGGAAAACTTTCTCGCCATAATCCCGCAAGCGCATGCGCACGCATTTGCGTAATCCTTCCATTCGCAACGAGATGAGTCGGTCGTCTTGCAAACGATACGCGTAGCGGATGACGTTCGTGCACGCTTCATCTACGCCCAGCACCATGAACATTCGCTCCTTTTCTGAGAATGGATAGCCGTTGAGGAATTCCCGAACGCATTTCCTCAGCAACGCGAGGTTCGCAGTGTGACTGCTAAATTCAACTTTGCTTCTTTTCATCGCAGCCCGCAAAGACGTGAGCAGATTTCAGCGACTGATTCAAGGGCGAGGATGTTTTGGAATCCGCTGACATGTCGCTGCAATGCAAAAAGCCGATGGACAGTCAGCTCAAGCGCTGTTCAATTTTGCAGAATGTGGCGAGTGTGGTTTGGCCTCTTACTTTTGGCAACGCCGGTCTGGGCCCAGGGAAACGCTACCGCGTACGAGGCATTGCGTGTGCTTGGCAGCGAATTGGGTCGTGACGCGCTACACGAAATTGTGTCGATCCGTGGCATCAAGGGCGATCCGGAGCCGGAGAGATGGAGAATTGTTTTCGAAGATCCTCAAGGTGGCGGCGTCCGCGAATTGGAAATTGCCGATGGCAGAATCGAATCTGACAACGAGGCTGCCCGCGACGTAGCAGGGTCCACTGAAGGAGCGACGATCGATGTCTCGCGGTTAAACCTGGATTCCAGCGGCGCGTACGCGGTGGCGAGTCACACGGCCGAAGCATCGCACATCAATTTTGCAACAGCGGATTACACATTGCGCACAGACGAGCACGGCGAACCGATGTGGATTGTGACTCTCCGAAACACGTCGTCACGTCCCATCGGCACGATTTACATTGGCGGGACGCGCGGCACCGTGAGGCGAACGGAAGGAATGTTTGCCGGGGCGACGATGGAGGACGTCGAAGGCGACTACGATCGGGGAGAGGCGACGGGCGTTATCAGGAACGCTAAACGATCGATCAAGCACGGTTTCAACAGAGCACAGGAAGAAGCCCGCGGGATGTTCGAGAAAGTGAGACGTTCATTTTCCGATTTCATTAACCGCGAGTAAGGAGCGAAAAATGAATGACGCATCTAATGCATGGCCACCTCTGCCCTTTGCAGAGTGGAAAGACACCGCCGCGACGCTGCACATGTGGACTCAGATCGTGGGCAAAATTCGCCTGACACTGAGTCCATGGATAAATCACTCGTGGCACGTGACGCTCTACGTAACTTCGCGAGGCCTAACGACCTCGCCAATCCCGCACGGCACATCGACATTCGAAATTCGTTTCGACTTCATCGATCACGAGTTGCGCATCCTTAAGAGCGATGGCGCGGCACGAGTGTTGAAGCTGCGCCCGCAGTCGGTGGCGGAATTTTATCGTGAAGTGATGAATGCGCTAGCCGAGATGGAATTGCCTGTGACCATCAATCTGACGCCTAACGAGATTGAGAAGCCGATTCCGTTTGATCAAGATAAAGAACACCGTTCTTACGATCGGGAATACGCCAATCGATTCTGGCGGGTTCTGGTGCAGAGCGACCGGGTATTTAAGGCGTTCCGATCGCGCTTTTGTGGCAAATGCAGTCCGGTGCATTTTTTCTGGGGCAGCTTCGACCTTGCTGTCACGCGCTTTTCCGGGCGATCGGCGCCACCGCATCCTGGCGGCATCCCGCATCTGCCTGATGCAATTGCGCGAGAGGCGTACTCACAGGAGGTGAGTAGCCTCGGTTTTTGGCCGGGCAATGCTGTGGCGCCGACGCCGATTTTTTATTCCTACGCTTATCCCGAACCACCGGGATTTGCAGAAGCAAAGGTCCAGCCGGCTGCAGCCTTCTACGAACCGAAATTGCGGGAGTTCATGTTGGCGTATGACGTGGTGCGCACGGCTGAGAACCCCGATGAATTACTGCTTGAGTTCGCCCAGAGCACGTATGACGCGGCCTCGACGTTGGGAAAATGGGATCGTGCTGCGTTACAGGAAGTCAAACCTTCCTTGCATTCGACCCACCTACACCCGTAGTTTACGCACGATGAATCCTGGTTGCGTAGCGGAACAAGCTGCATGGCGCGAAGTTAAAGACGGGTGGCGTCCGCTGTACGGAGACGTCGATAAAATCGGTGTTGCGATCGAGTGGCATGACTTTCGCATTGAACGTTCGTTTAACTGGGGACGCACGTTTCATCCAAATAGCCTGGAGTTTTGCCTCAACCTCAACGGACATGGAGCGGTTGGGGGAGGCGGCGGCACACGCAGCGATTATTTGCCAGGCAATTGCGGCTATTATGCTGTCGGCGATGTTCCGTTGGCCGCCTCACGGCGCGCACATGATCATCACCAATTCGTGACGCTTGAATTTTCGCGCGAGCATTTGCGCAACCAGCTTGCGCAAAACGAAAGCCATCTTGAACCAGAAATTCGTCGCACCCTTTTCGGAAAGAAAGAAGAGAACGTGGTCGCGCCTGCGCGTCCGATGACAATGCAGCAACGCAGCGTCGTTGCGAGCCTGACGGAGCCCCCTGTCACCAAAGCGGCCCAGGTCCTTTGGTACCAAGGAAAAGCGTTGGAACTCATAGCGCAGTTTTTCTTTGCGTCGAAGGATCCCGAATTCTTCTGCATGCGCCAGAAGCGGCTGGCCCGCGAGCGTGTTGACCGGGTGAAGGAGATTCTCACGCGCGATCTGGTGAATCCGCCGACGCTGGAAATATTGGGACAGGAGGTGGGCTGTAGTCCGTTTTACTTGAGCAGAATTTTCTCGCGCGAAGTTGGTCACACAATTCCGCAATACTTGCGAAACGTTCGCATGGAACGGGCGGCCGAGTTATTGCGCACCGGCCGTTATAACGTCACTGAAGCAGCGACAGAAGTGGGCTATTCGAGCCTGAGTCACTTCAGTAAAGCATTTTGCGAAACCATCGGCTGCTGTCCGGTGCTGTATCCTGTCGCGAAGAACGTGCTTCTCGATCGTTGAAGCGTTGAAGCGTCCAACGCCCTTTTTGTCGTGTTGAGCGAAGCGAAACATCTCTGATTATCATTTCAGTACCTGGAGGGGGAATTGTTCCAGAGATTCTTCGCTTTGCTCAGAATGACAATGATGTTGATGCTTTGGTTGACCTGACGCTTTAACGCTTTAACGCTTCAACGTTGAACCCTTCCCATGAAAATTCGTCGCGCTCTCATTTCCGTTTCTGACAAGACCGGTGTCGCTGCGTTTGCGCGCGCTCTGGAAGGCCAGGGCGTGGACATCATTTCCACCGGTGGAACAGCGGTCCTCCTGAAGAAAGAAGAAATTCCTGTGCGCGAGATTTCGAGTTTCACCGCATTTCCTGAAGTGCTCGATGGCCGGGTAAAGACTTTGCATCCCCGCGTGCATGGCGGGCTTCTTTACAAACGCGGCAACGTTAAACACGAAGCGGAAGCGCGTGAATGCGGTTTTGATCCGATCGACCTGGTGGCGGTTAATCTTTATCCTTTCGAAACCACCGTAGCGAAGCCCGGCGTAACCCTTGTAGACGCGATTGAGAATATCGACATCGGCGGCCCGTCGATGATTCGAAGCGCCGCGAAGAATTACGAGTCGGTCACGGTCATCATTGATCCAGCAGACTACGACGTGGTGCTTGAAAACATGGGCAAACACGACGGCGAAACGACGCTAAAGCTTCGAGAGCACCTCGCCATCAAAGCCTTTAACCGGACCGCGGAATATGATCGGGTAATTGCCAATTTTCTGAACAAACAGCAGCAAGCCGACGCCTCCTTTTCACTTTCTCTTCCATTGGCGATGCGATTGCGTTACGGCGAAAATCCTCACCAGGAGGCTGCGCTTTACGGCGATTTCGACAAATACTTCGAGAAACTTCAGGGCAAGGAGCTTTCGTTTAACAACATTCTGGATATCAGCGCGGCGACGAATTTGATTGCTGAATTTGAAGCGCCGACTGTCGCGATTTTGAAGCATACGAACCCGTGTGGCGTGGCGTCCGATCCAGATCTGCGCAAGGCGTGGGAGAAAGCGTTTGCGACGGATAAGCAGGCGCCTTTTGGCGGGATTATCGTTTGTAACCGGCCGCTGACCGAGTCGCTGGCAAAGGTAATCAGCGAAATTTTCAGCGAGGTAATCATCGCGCCTGATTTTGAAATCGAAGCGCGCGCGGTTCTGCAGAAGAAAAAAAATCTGCGCTTGATTCGCTTGTTGACGCTGCCGAAAGAAGCACGACCGACGACCGACATGCGCTCGGTCTGCGGCGGTGTTTTGGTTCAAGCTGCAGATGTCGATGGAGAGCTGACGACGAACGTCGTGACCAAGCGGCGACCGACGAAGGCGGAATTGAACGCAATGTTGTTCGGCTGGCGAGTCGTCAAACACGTGAAATCAAATGCCATCGTGTACGCCAAGGCGGACCGGACACTTGGGATTGGCGCCGGCCAGATGTCGCGCGTCGACGCTTCGCGGATTGCCGTTTGGAAAGCGAACGAAGGCGGGCTTTCGCTCAAAGGCAGCGCGGTCGCGAGCGACGCTTTCTTTCCGTTCCCGGACGGGCTCCTCGCGGCAGCCGAAGCTGGCGCAACCTGCGCTATTCAGCCAGGCGGCTCGGTTCGTGACGAAGAAGTGATTGCCGCCGCTAACGAGCAAAAGATGGCAATGATCTTCACCGGCGTACGGCATTTCCGGCATTAGTCCGTCTCTTTCGCTGGTTTTCATTAACACCCGGCTTCGGCCGGGTGCACCTGAGATTTGAAACTCGAGCCGTTTCAACGGCTTCCTTCTTGATGAAACCGTTGAAACGGTTTTTTCGTATCTTCATGCATTGCACCGGGCTGAAGCCCGGTGTTAATAAAAATCTCGTTATGCACCACGACCACCCATGAATCGCTTGTCCAGGTCGGTCCAAGCGCCGTGGGTTTTGAACGTCGAAGACTTGCGGCGCAGGGCGAAGCGTCGGCTCCCGCGTGTTGTGTTCGACTACATCGACGGCGGCGCTGGGGACGAGTCGACGTTGCGCGCAAACTGCCAGGCGTTCGAAGCGGTGACATTGCGGCCGCGCTGTGCGGTCGCAACGCCCGTGTGCGATTTGCGCACGACCGTGCTCGGCACTTCGATTAGCATGCCGCTGATTCTCGCGCCCGTTGGGAGCTGTCGGCTTATGTTTCCGCGAGGCGAAGAAGCAGCCGCGCGCGCCGCCGGCGAAGCAGGGATCATTTGTACCCTTTCGACGCTTTCGGGGTGCCCGCTCGAAAACGTCGCGGCCGCATCGGGAGTGGCAAAATGGTACCAACTTTATCTCGTCGGCGGCCGCGACTGTGCTTTGGCCGGTATTGACCGCGCGCGCAAGGCCGGCTTTTCGGCCTTGGTGGTCACGATTGACACGCCAGTCGCAGGTTTGAGAGAGCGCGACCTTCGCAATGGCGCTAAAGAACTTCTTAGCGGAAAGCTCGGACAAATCCTGCCGTTTGTGAATCAACTTCTCGTTAGGCCACGCTGGCTGGCGGCTCTTCTCGCGGACGGCGGGTTGATGAAATTTGAGAATGTCGTCATCCCGGGAAAAGGGCCGATGCTGTTTGCCGATGTCACTGCTGCTCTTGAGCAATCCGTTGTGACCTGGGACGATCTCAAATGGATTCGCCAAGCCTGGAACGGACCAATCGTGATTAAAGGCATTCACACGGCCGAGGACGCAAAACGCGCAGTGGACCTGGGAGCGGACGCGTTAGTCGTGTCCAATCATGGTGGCCGGCAACTCGACGGCGTCGCGCCGACTTTGCGCGTTTTGCCTGAAGTTGTGGCGGCCGTAGGCGATCGCATCGAGGTCCTGCTGGATGGTGGCATCCGCCGCGGCAGCGATATTGTTAAAGCCGTTTGTTTAGGAGCCCGCGCCGTAATGGCCGGACGCGCCTACGCCTACGGACTCGGAGCGGCGGGTGGTGCGGGTGTTTCACGCGCAGTTGAGATCTTGCGCGCGGATCTCGTGCGCACA
>DASXOI010000094.1:0-2262 GCA_036494375.1 Candidatus Udaeobacter sp. | reverse complement strand
CGTGCGCGTCTCACAGAGACGCGGCTACAGCCCGTTGCACAATTGTCACCCGGCCTTCCGCTATCAGAACCGCCGCCGCGGAAAGGATAAACTCGTAAACGGTGTTTGCGCCGTCGCCATAAAGACGTGCCGCCAAAATTTGAAGCGGCAAATGAATGTAATCCAGGCGTGTTACGTGTAAGCGTCCGTCTCGCAACGCAGCCAAATATCCTGGTGGCGCGGTCGCACCCGCAGCGCGCGCACGCAAGCCGCCGTGAACAGCCGCTGCTTGCGCGCCATATTCGAAAGCGTGTACCGCGGACAAACACTCCTGACGGCGCAAAGGGTTTGCCTGATCACGATGCGTATTACTGACGCACAAGATCGATCGATCGTCCCACTGCACGACTTCATCCACCAGGCACATCAGACCGGAGTGGGGGATCAGCGTGCGAATTTCCGCTTTGCTGATTCGCATATTGTTACAGCGATGATTTGCTCAGCCGTGGCGAGCTTGTCATTCCGAGCGAAGTCGAGCAATCCCGGCGCGTAACCTGACGATAGCGCCACGAGATCCTTCGACTCCGCTGCGCTTCGCTCAGGATGACCGCTTTGTCGCTTCAATTTTCTCAAGCCTGCGCGAGGCCCAAACCTAATCCCAGAACGAGTAAAAGTTGAACCAGTTATAAGGCGCCAGACGCGCATAATGTTCCAGTCGCGTGAGGTAGCGTTGCGTCCACGACTGGATGTCCTCGGCGCGTTGCTCCCTGTTTAACACGATCTCGTCGGCGAAATGTTCGAAGAAAATGTCGTAGCGATTTCCGCCGCGGTAGAGGCCGAAGAACAAAATGACGGGGCAATGCATCATGGCAGCAAGCAAAATCGGGCCGGCTGGCAAGGTGGCAGGCGCGGCAAGGAAGTCACAGCGCGTTGTCTTATCGGCGCCGAAAACGCGATCGCCTAACATGCCGATGAAACAGCCGGCATCCAGGCTCTCCCTGGCCCGAATCAATGTATCTGGTCGGTCAGGTGCGATCACCGTGTCGGCAATCGTGGGATTTAGCCCATCGAAAAACCGGCTGATATTTTTATTATGCGCAGTGTCCATTAACACCTTGAGCGAAAAACCTCGCTGCATCACTCCGAGAGCCCGTAACACTTCGAAACTGCCCAGGTGAGAGCCTAACAAGATGCAGCCCTTGCCGTCTTCATTGTCGCGTTGCAACAATTCTTGTCCATGAATTGTAACGCGGAACCGGTCGAATTCACCGCGCAATAAATAAACACGATCCAAAATCGTCGCGGCAAAATAGTAAAAATGGCGCAACACGTGCCACCAGTGGATTGAACTGCCGCGCGCCCGCGTTAGGAATTCGAAAGACGCCCTACGCGCGGTGTGTGCCGTGACCAGGAAGTAAATTGTGATCGGAAATAATAACAGCCTCGCTAGCGATCGACCGACACGCTCCGCGATCCAGGCGATTAATCCCAGTGAAGCGGGTGTGCCGCGCTCCGGCACGCTCACCCACCGATCTGCTTCCGAACGCTTGGGACTGACAATTTCGGAAATCATTTTGCGATTCCCCTTTTTTGTCCGCAAATGGCGCCGGTGAAAAAATGCGGGTAGATCTCGCGGATTCGCTCGATGTCGGGGGCAATCTCCGTACGCGGAAACCCGGCGCGCGAAAAAGCGCGACGCCAGTGTTCGGCAGTCAGAAACCCTGGGTTTGGACGAATTTCCGGATCTGTTTCCACATTAGTAAAACTGTCCAGAATTTGAAACATGAGTTCGGGATACATCGGCTGGTTATCGTAAGGTCGCACGCATTCCCCGATGACAAGCCAACCGCCCGCAGCAAGCGTCGAGCGCGCTTCATTCAAGCTGAACAGGAGATTTTTCGAGATGTGCATGACATTAACAGCGTACACGAGATCGAATTCTCCCGGCACAATCCCTTGCTCGCTCCACGGCAAATCTAGATCGACCGTCTTCCATTCCAGCGGAAGGTTCGGGTATTGCGCCGCTAATTTACGTTGATTGCAGCGCCGGAAATACGCGTTCGGTTCGGTAACAATGTAGCGTTCAAGTCGCGGCAAAAGGTCGCGTTCGCTGAGTAGCCTTAGCAAAATCTCCGTAGCGCTGCCGGTGCCCGCGCCGATTTCAAGAATTCGTAGCTTCGGTCGAGAACAAAGACGATTCGCGGCTGCAATACCACCCACCCAGTTGTTTACCGCGTAGGTCAGATTGTCGTTGTGAAAATAGTTGAGCCATAGCGGAATGCC
>DASXOI010000093.1:0-6580 GCA_036494375.1 Candidatus Udaeobacter sp. | reverse complement strand
GGCCCATAAAATATGATGTCTTGTGAACTGTGAGTGCTGATTCCAAGGAAGTTCTCGGATAACACTGGCCAAATTGTTTTCCAGGCCTGGCGGAAATCGGCGAAACTGAGCGGGATGTGTGGTGACCAAATGAGGAGGCTTGCTCCTCGTCCCAGGTAGAGGTTTGGATTCCGAATGAAGTGAACCAACAGCGGACCAAATCCTACGAGATAACTTCCCGCCAGCAGGAGGAAACCGCTCCCGTACTGGTGAGCTTGCTTCCAATGGATAGCAATGAGGAACACCATAAACATTGCCAGGATGAAAGGCAGAAGCCGTGTTCCATAATAAAAGTACTCGCTTAACCCAGCCGACAAACCTGCCAGAACCCAATCGGATGGTCGACGTGACCGCAACGCGCGTAACAAGAAAAAGAAACAAGTGGCCCAGAAGAACTGCGTCACGATGTTGTTAAGCGCCAGGCGGCTGTAATGAACATTCGAAACGCTGAAAGCCATGATGGTACTTCCAGTTATCGCCGCGTATTTACCCCATGTTCCGCGCAACAATGCGTAAAGCGGAACAACCGTAGCCGCCCCGAACAAAGCGGCTGGCAACCTTAACATTGCAAGCGAGATCCCGCCGAGTTTCAGAAATACGGCCACGATCCAGAACCAAAGAGCGGGCAGATCAATCCCGCTCCACAACGTGCTAAAGAAGGACGGCGGCGGAGTTGTTGGAGTTAAATAACTCTGGGAGGCAACGGTGCCGGTCATGATTTCGTCCGGATAAATGTTATTTGGAAAATTCGCCAGATTCCAAACTCGACTGAGCAACGCCAGCACGAATAGCCCGATCAGAAGCGCGACTTCCCGCGTTGACCAACGTGGAAGATCTGGTGCACTGGAAACACCCCGTAATGAGTATGAGCCGAAGAAAGCAGAGCAAAGCAGCAAGGCTATGGCTGCGATCCATAAAATACCCGCGAACCCGAATGTCTCATTTGGCGCTGCCGCGTAGCGAAGATCCGCCGCAATCACAAGCAGCATCGCCATGCCAACACCTAACAAGTAGATGAAGCGGCTGCGGTTGGCGCGCGTTGGAGCAATAGGATCAGATGGAAACGCGAATAACCAATTTTGTCGGCCCCACAGAACCACCGCCAGCACAGCGGCGGCAACAAGTAGCAAAACAGCCCAAGGCCGGACGCTCTCGTCGCCTAACAATAAGGTGCCAAGGAGTGCGACTAGATAGACAATCGGGCCGGCCCAAACTCTCGGGCCGAATAGGGCACGCATTTGTTGCCCGAGTACCGCTGAACAGCTACTGCAAAGCCAGAACTATTTCTTGTCCGCTTCCTACTTCGATTCGTCGTTCGAGTCGCTCGACTCCTTTGTGGCACGCTTGGATTCTCCGGGACGGTATTCTTCCTGTTCGGCTGCGGCGAAAGCTTTTTCCAAGCCAACCATATCTTCGCCGGGACGAAGCGTATCAAAGGATTCCACTTCCTTGCGCAGTTGTTCTTCGGAATAATTCGCGGCTTTGATCGAGAGCCCGATGCGCCGCTCGACTTTGTCCACCTTAATCACGCGCGCTTCGACTTCCTGCCCAACCTTAAGGACGTCCTTAACCTTGGCCACATGATCCTCGCTCAATTGTGAAATGTGAACGAGCCCATCAATGTCGTCCTGCAATTGCACAAACGCGCCAAAACTTGCGAGCTTGGTCACTTTCCCTTTGACCAGGTCACCGATCTTGTATTTTTCATCGATCATTTTCCACGGATCGTCGGCCAGCTGTTTAATCCCAAGGCTGATGCGTTGATTGACTTTGTCGATGTCGATCACGACAGCTTCCACTTCATCGCCTTTCTTAAACATCTCGCTGGGGTGATTGATTTTGCGGGTCCAGCTTAAATCGGAAACGTGGATCATGCCGTCGATGCCTTCTTCCAGTTCCACGAACGCGCCATAAGCGGTCATGTTCCGAATCGTGCCTTTGACCTGCCTGCCGATGGTGAACTTCTTCTCGATTTCATCCCACGGATTTGTCTCGAGCTGGCGCAGACCGAGTGAAATTTTCTGTTCCTCTTTGTTAACTCCCAAGACAACGGCTTCGACTTCCTGGCCAACACTGAGGATATCGGAAGGACGCATGATGCGTTTCGTCCACGAAAGTTCTGATACGTGGATCAGACCTTCTACGCCTTCCTCGATCTCTACAAAAGCGCCGTAGGGAACAAGATTCGTGATTTTGCCTTTAATGCGCTGTCCGGCGGGGAAACGCTCTTCGATCTGATCCCACGGATTCTTCTGTGTTTGCTTCAGCCCGAGCGAAACGCGCTCCTTTTCCTTGTTGATGTCGAGCACAACGACTTCCAATTGCTGCCCGACTTTCAATAGCTCGCCGGGATGTCCCAATCGACCCCACGTGATGTCAGTCACGTGGAGCAAACCATCCATGCCATCGAGATCGATAAACGCGCCGAAGTCCGTGATGTTTTTCACAGTGCCGACTACGCGATCGCCGAGGTTGACGTTTTCCAGGAATTTTTGCCGCTTTTCGCTGCGCTCCTTTTCGATCACCTCGCGCCGGCTCAGCACGACGTTTTTTCGGTCGTCATTAAGCTTAACGATTTTGAAATCGTAGGTGTTGCCGACGAACTGCTGTAAATCCTTTGGCGGCACGACGTCGATTTGCGATGCAGGCAAGAAAGCTTCCACGCCGATGTTCACCATCAAGCCGCCTTTGACCACCGATCTGACTTTGCCTTTGATCAGGCCGTCACCCTGGAAAACGTGAACGATCTTGTTCCAATTTTGCCGGTAAGCTGCTTTCTCTTTCGAGAGCACCACCATGCCTTCTTCGTTCTCCAGTCGCTCAAGAAGGACGTCTACCTCGTCGCCAACTTGCAGCGAGTCGGGATCTTCAAATTCGTTTAATGGAATGACACCTTCGGACTTATATCCGACGTCGACGAGCACTTCGCGTGGACGAACTTCCAAAATCTGTCCTTTGATGATGCTTCCTTCGCGGAAGTCGGGCATCGGCTTCGACATTACGTCCTGCATTTGAATCATAAAGTTAGTAGGCCTCCTCTTCAGTACAGCGGCGCTCTAAATTGAACACCGATGTCCACGCGCCCGGCTGCTGCCGGAAGCGGAATGGGGACGGAAACTAGGCGTTTTTGTGGCTTCGGTCAACTCTATGGAGCGCACGCGCCTCGCGTGCACGTTTCGGCGCCCTCGCCGAAACAATTCCGTAGCTCACAGCGGCGAACTTGAAAGCAGGCGATCGCGAAGGCGCAATCGCCAGCACGCGAGACGCGTGCGCTCCCCAGAACGCTTGAGTGCGCGGGGTTTTACTCGTATTCTCATACACCATGCTGATGTTGCGATTGCTGATCCTGATTTCGATAATCGCCGGAGTGTTGTCCGCAGAAACCGCGCCGGAAGACGAAATTCTCACAGCAATCAAATCCCCACAAACCACCGTCGTTCACCTCTGGGCGCCGTGGTGCTCCAATTGTCAGGCCGAGCTCAAAACGGGCGGATGGACCAAAATGATCAATGCGAATCCACAGGTGAAGTTTTATTTCGTCTCGATCTGGAATGACGGGCAGGATGGCCGCGCAATGCTGAACAAATTCGGAATCGCCGCGCAGCCGAACGTGACAATTCTGGCTGATCCCGGGCCACGTCGCGGCGAAAACAAAGTGAAACAGCTTGCTGGTCTGCCGCTGAGTTGGATTCCGACAACTTGGATTTACAAAGGCGGCGATCTTCGTTACGCATTGAATTACGGTGAGGTTCGCTTTCCTGTGCTCCAACAGTTTCTGACAGACAGCCAGTCGGAATGGTCGCATAAAGGTGAGCCATCGATCGAGTAAGATTTATGAGCCAAAGTTCCGCCCCCCCTGCAATCGAACACAACAAACCGCCTGAGATTCTTTCGCTCATCGGCGATACGCCGCTAGTAGAAGCAACGCAGTTCGACACGGGGCCGTGCCGGCTTTTCCTCAAACTTGAGAACCAAAATCCGGGTGGCTCGATCAAGGACCGGATCGCGCTCTCGATGATTGAAGCCGCGGAAGCCGATGGAAAATTGGAGCCTGGCGGCACGGTGATTGAGGCGACGGCAGGGAATACTGGTCTGGGTCTTGCGCTGGTCGCGGGCGCAAAGGGCTATCGTGTCTTGCTGGTAATTCCCGACAAGATGTCGCAGGAAAAGATATCGCACGTGAGAGCGCTCGGCGCCGAAGTGCGGATCGCGCGGTCTGATGTGACACGCGGGCATCCCGAGTATTACCAAGACGTCGCGGCGCAGCTCGCCGAACAAATTCCGGGAGGCTTTTACGTCAATCAATTTGGTAATCCGGCGAACCCTCTCGCACATGAGCGTACCACCGGTCCGGAGATTTGGGAGCAAATGCGGCACGACGTTGATGCGGTTGTCGTCGGCGTCGGGTCTGGCGGAACGTTGACAGGGCTCGGCAGATTTTTTAATCGCGTAAAACCGCGTCGCGGCATTGAAATGGTTCTGGCCGACCCGACCGGATCGATTTTGTACGAGTACGTTAAAACCGGTCAGCTCGTTGAATCGGGCAGCTGGGCTGTGGAAGGCATCGGTGAAGATTTCATCCCGGAAATCGCTGACATGTCGTTAGTCACAGGAGCATTTGAGATCGATGATGAAGAAAGTTTTGCTGCGGCACGCGAGCTTTTGCGCAAAGAAGGAATCTTTGGCGGCTCGTCGACTGGCACGCTTCTCGCAGGCGCGTTGCGTTACTGTCGGGAACAAACAAAACCGAAACGCGTCGTCACACTCGTTCCTGATACCGGCAATAAGTATCTCTCCAAAATGTATGACAATTTTTGGATGGCCGAGCAGGGATTCATTCATCGTCCGCCGCACGGAGATCTGAGCGATTTAATTTCGCATCGATACGAAGCTGGCGAAGTCATCACGGTAGGGCCAGAGGATTCATTGCTTACAGCGTTCAAGCGAATGCGCGACTCGGATGTGTCGCAGCTTCCGGTGGTCGACAAGAGCGGCCGCGCCATCGGGCTCATCGACGAATCCGATCTTCTGGTAAAAGTGCATCGCGAGCCGTCGAAGTTTAACGATCCCGTAAGCAAAGCGATGACCGACCAGTTGGAAACGTTGCCGCCGAACGCCAAAATCACAGACTTGCTTGGCGTATTCGATCGCGGCCGGGTCGCTATCGTGATGTACGACAACAAATTTCTTGGGCTGATCACGCGCACCGACTGGCTTTCATATCTGCGGCTTCACATGCCGAAATCGACCGCGCCACCGGAACGCGAGTTTGTCTAGTCAACCGCGAATACACCGATAAAGGGATTGATTCCATGATTTTCATCCTGTCATGTTGAGCGAAGCGAAACATCTCTGGATATTGCTTTCGTACTGTTGCGCAAACGAAGATCTGAGATTCTTCGCTTCGCTCAGAATGACAAGGCCGCGGATTTTTGTGCGCGGTCCACGCATTTCACGGTTGGGCTAAACTTAACATGAAAAAAGAACAGGGTTTCGCGACGCGCGCCATTCACGCCGGGCAGCAACCGGATCCCACCACCGGCGCGGTGATGACGCCGATTTACGCCACGTCGACGTACGTGCAGGAGAGCCCCGGGCAACATAAAGGCTACGATTATTCGCGCTCAATCAATCCTACCCGGCTCGCGTACGAAAAGTGCATCGCCGATTTGGAAAACGGATCGCGCGGATTTGCGTTTGCGTCCGGGCTCGCCGCGATGGCGACAGTGCTCGAAGTGGTCGACAGCGGGTCGCATATTGTCGCGAGCGACGACCTTTACGGCGGCACCTTCCGATTGTTCGACCGGGTGCGCCGTCGGTCCGCGAATCTTGATTTTACCTATGTCGATTTGACCGATGCGAAAGATCTCGAGCGCGCAATCAAACCAAACACGCGCATGGTTTGGATCGAGACCCCGAGCAATCCGCTGCTCAAACTGATCGACCTTGACGCGATCGCGAAGATCGCGCGCAAACGAAAATTGATTTCAGTTAGCGATAATACGTTCGCTACTCCATGGATCCAGCGACCAATCGAATCGGGGTTCGATATCGTTGTGCATTCCGCCACAAAATATTTGAACGGCCATTCGGATCTGGTCGGTGGCGTTGTCGTTGTCGGCAAAAACAAGGAACTCGCTGATCAAATCGCGTTTTTGCAAAATTCCGTGGGCGCGATTGCCGGTGCGTTCGATAGTTTTCTTGTTCTCCGCAGTTTGAAAACGCTCGCGCTTCGATTGGAGAGGCATTGCTCGAATGCGCTGGAGATTGCCCGCTGGCTCGAAGAGCAGCGCGAGGTCAAATCAGTCCATTATCCGGGTCTAAAATCGCATCCACAGCACGATTTGGCCCGGCAACAGATGCGCGGGTTCGGCGGAATGGTCACCATCGTTTTGAAAACTGATCTCGCTGGAACGCGTCGTTTTCTTGAGAATACGCACTTGTTTTCATTGGCGGAAAGTTTGGGTGGTGTGGAGAGCCTGATCAATCATCCCGCGCTCATGACGCATGCCTCCGTGCCGGAAGAACAACGGCAGAAGCT
>DASXOI010000092.1:0-1535 GCA_036494375.1 Candidatus Udaeobacter sp. | reverse complement strand
CGCGTATTTTCGCGTAATCCAGACACCAAGAACACTCACAATGGCGACGCCCCGAGTGGCACAGTTCAAAAGATGATTGTGGAAAACGCGAGCGTAACGATGCAACTCGATTTGAACGGATTGAATGGGAGTAATTCCCTGGTGGCAAGGCCAGTCACTCTGCAATTTTCCGCCGCAGCCAATTCCTTCTTTCCCATTCTCGTTTTTAACGATCTGCTGCGCGGAGTTAAGCCGGGCTCAATGGTCTTGATCCCGGAAAATGTTCCGGCACTCCCTGTGCGATTAGGTGCGTCTATCAAGCAACTCGTAGTCGAAAAACTTCCGTCGAATCAATCTTTCGGTCTTGCCGTACGCGACAGCAAGACAGGTTTCACTTTTTTCGATGTTGCAGGAGGCGATTACGATTACAACCCCAACGCACGGTCGCTTGGCATTCAAGGTGGCCAACTCCTTATTTCGAAAGACTTTGCTAAGGCTCTCGGTCGCCCATCGGACGCCGGCTCAGTCGTTGGGAAAATTTCAGTCGGCGCAGCGATGCAGCCTATCGAGATCACGCAAATGGTGAATGGCCAGCGTACGTCGGTGGTCGTACCCCCCTTGAGCCGCCGTGCCGGTCCGGGAGCGCCTGCACTGGTAGCCGGGCCCGATATCATCGTTGGGGATCTGCCCGATATGGTCCAAGTCGGGAGCGAGGGATCACAGGTCGGCCTGGGGATAGCGACGACTTCCTGCAACAACGGCGATCAGCCAGTCAACTTTCACGCATTACCAGAGACAGATCATCCGTTCTTTCCGCAAAATTTTTATCGGATGAGCGGTGGTGGAGATAACACTGAGCGGTTAGAACAAATTGGCCAGGCCTGGATTAAACACGCGTTCGGCGCAGACGAAGGCGACGACTGCAACCTCGGCTGCGACACAAATAATTGCACTCAGTTCTCACAGCTATGTCCGGGCTGTTCCGATCCGTATCTCGCCGAGGAGAACGGATGGTACCAGTTGCTTGGTTCACGCGCGTGGGTCAATCCTTTCACTGGATTTTTCCTATCTAATCCAGATCCAACCAACCACACCGGCCACAACGACATTGGCGCGTCGCACCGGGTTCGCGTTAATGTCTCTGATTTGAACACAACACTCAATGCAGGTGCAACCTATTTCGCGGAAGCGGCATACCTGACGCCGCAGGAGTACGCGTGGTGTCAGACCCATCCCGGGCAGTGCAACATGTATAACAACGCTTCCTACCGTAAGTTCCTTGTTAACGGTACAACGAGCTTCACATTTTCCCCTGTTGGCCAGGCCGTAAGAATGCAGCCTGCCATCATGGCATGGACAGGGGCGACGGTAAATCAGGTGCAGCCTGATCCCGGAAACGATGGCATCTCGTTTGTGGGCTACAAAGTGACCAGTCCCACGCCGGGAGTCTATCACTATGAGTATGCCGTGTACAATTACAATCTCGATCGCAGTATTCAATCCTTTAGCGTTCCTTTGGGCGCCGGAGCCAATCTCAGTAACATCGGATTTCACGC
>DASXOI010000091.1:0-3195 GCA_036494375.1 Candidatus Udaeobacter sp. | reverse complement strand
CTGCACTCATGCTTGGTGGAAGGTACGTAAACTTCAAGGTCAGCGGCACCGCTATCGCTGGAGTTGATTACGAACTGCTCGTGTCTCCGACCCGCATCGGAAAATCCGGCTACGGAGTCCTCCAGGTAAAAACGTTGCCTGACCCAAGGGGATCATCCTTGCGCAAAGCGTACAGTGTTACAGTCACCCTGGAACCTGGCGCCGGATATGAAGTAGGCGCAGCTAGCTCAGCCACAATGTGGATTAAACCCTGATTCTCGACAGCTTAACTACAACGCGAAGGGGCGTCTGGAAAGGCGCCCCTCCTCGTTTGATGGAACTTCACATTGCGCCTTGCTCCATCGAAGCGGCGCGATTTACTCATAACTTGAGCTTGTCATTCGTCGCATCCTGCCATCGGCGAATCTCGGTGGTGAAACCCGACACTACTGCCGCGTATTGCGGTTCCGGGTAAAGATTGCGCGTTTCGAATGGATCCTCATTTAAGTTGTACAATTCATTCAGATCCTTATCGCGCAGGCAAAGCTTCCAACCCTCGGGAGAAACCAGTGTCCGAGTGGATTCTTCGACTGCGCGCTTGATCACGCGCCGCCGAGCCAGCCTGCTGCCCTTTTTCACCTTCGTCCGGTTCGGAGCCCACTCAAGAAACACGGGTCCTGTAGCGTCCGCTGTCTTCAGCGGAGTTCCCGCCGAAAGCTGGTCGTTGATCAACGGCAATAGACTTTTGCCGGCGCACTGCGGATGACTCGGTTGGCCGAGAAGATCGAGCAGTGTCGGCACAAAATCGATATGGCTTACCGGGTTTGAAATCATCTTCTGCTGCGTTTGGCCCAACAACCGAATTAGCCACGGAACCCGCGTGGCTTCTTCGAACATCGTTTCTTTGCCGAAGAGATGATGGGCGCCCAGACTGTCACCGTGGTCGCTCGTGTGCATTACAATCGTGTGCTCCGTTAGGCCGCATTCTTCAAGACAACCAAGAATTGCGCCGATGCTTTGATCGACCAACATGACCAGGCCGAGATAACGTTGTTTGATGCTGCGGTATTCGTCCGGGGTAATCCCGAAGAACAACTGAATCGGCAGCCGCTCGCGGTCCAACAACGCTTCAGCCTGCTGCCATTCGCGCATCAAATGGTAGCGCAACGGAATGTCTTCATCTTCCGGAAGCGTAGCAGTCGCATCGAGCTCCACCTCGTCCAGGGGATTCACATTGTTGAGCGGACCGTTGTAAGGCGAATGCGGTTCCACGAACGCAACCACGAGAATGAAGGGATCGCGCTGATGTTTCTCGATGAACTCGCACGCATGTTTCTGGAGAAACTTTGGTCGTGACAACTCGATCGGCAGATTGCTAATGGCTACTTCCGAAAATCGTCCATTGGCTTTGTCCGGCGGAATGTTTTTCGAAATGAGAAAATTGCTGTAGTCCCCGTGACCATCGGTAGAAATCCAATGTTGAAATCCGCGTCCGGCGGGCCCGTCCTCGCCAAGGTGCCATTTGCCTATGTAAGCAGTGCGATAATCCTGGTCTTGCATTAGCTCTGGGAAAATACGAAACCGCCGATCGAGTGGGACGCTGTTGTGTGTGCACCCATTGATGTGGGGCCATGTTCCCGTCATGAGTGATGACCGCGAAGGCGTGCAAACCGGGTGCGTGACGTAGGTGCGCTCGAAAATCACAGATTGAGACGCAAGCTTGTTCAGATTAGGCGCGTGAACCTTCACGCCTCCGTAGCAAGCCAGGGTATCCGCGCGTTGCTGGTCCGGAAGAAATAGAATTAAGTTCGGCTTTCGTTGTGCGGCCATGAGTACAAGTGCGCACTAAATCAGTGCTGGCGATCAACTGCAATAATTCAACTGTAGCCCTCGCCCTGTGGACGATGCGCACGCTCATTCCGGGGAGTGCGCGCGCCTCGCGTGCACATTTCGGCGCCCTCACCGAAATACTCCAGAGGCACCATGTTAATGACTGCAGTGAGAGCGAAAACAATTGGACTCAAAACGCTATCAATGAAAGTTCGCGATCGCGAGGACGCGATCGCCAGCACGCGAGCCGCGTGCGCTCCCCGGAAGTTTCGCGTCGCAACGTTTATCCATCCGGTGTTTCATCATCTGCATGAAACGGTTTTTGATTCTATATGTTTGCGGCGCGTTACTCGTTGCGATGGCTCAAGGCGCTACAAGTTTTGAGTTGGCCGCAAAAGCGACCAACGAGCTGGGAGTCGACCTTCACCGGCAGCTCGCGACCGGTGACGAAAATCTCTGCATCTCGCCTTACTCAATCGACAGCGCGCTGGCCATGACATTCACCGGCGCCGACGGCGAAACTCGGACGGAGATGGCGCATGTTTTGCATTTTCCAAATGGCGGGGATGTGCCCGCCTCATTCTCCGTGCTTCAGAAGTCGCTCGAAGAAATGACCGTGCGAACAGCAGAGCTGGCAAAAAATTCCAAAAAATTCGGCGGCCCCAGCGAACCGATTACGTTGAACATCGTCAACCGGCTTTTTGCACAGAAGGGCTACCATTTTCGGGAAACGTTTCTGTCACTAGTAAAACAGAATTTCGGCGGTGCATTCGAGCCGCTCGATTTCATAGCTGACCCCGGGGCGGCCACCCAGCGCATCAACAAATGGGTGGCAGACCAGACGCGCGATCGAATTCGCGATCTCATTCCCGGAGGCGCACTGGATAAGACAACTCGGCTCGTCCTGGCGAACGCGCTTTATCTGAAAGCGCCGTGGGCAAGTGAATTTTCCCAAAGCGCGACGCAATCGGAGCCGTTCTTTATTCGCGGCGCGCCTGTCGATGTTCCGATGATGCGAAAGACTGATAAGGATTTCGGTTACGCACGTCACGAGGGATTCACTGTCGTAAGCCTGCCCTACGCAGGCAACGATCTACAGTTCGTCGTTCTTCTTCCTGACGAGATCAATGGACTGCGCGGGCTCGAATCGAAACTGAGCGCCGATGTCCTCGCCGGCTGCGCGAAACTTGAAAAGCGCGATGTCGATCTGTATCTGCCCAAGTTCAAACTTGAGCCGCCAACAATTACTTTGGCCAAACAATTTGAAGCGCTAGGAATGAAGACTGCGTTCAATCAACCAAAAGGCAGCGCGAATTTCGATAAGATCGCGCCGCGAACACCGGACGATTACCTCTACATCTCACAGATTTTCCACAAAACGTTTAT
>DASXOI010000090.1:0-5845 GCA_036494375.1 Candidatus Udaeobacter sp. | reverse complement strand
CTGCGGCCTCTGCCGGGGCGCGTTTTTCCGTCTCCGCTTGCGGCTTCTTTTCTGGTACGGCTTCAGTCTTCTTCTGTGTTGCCGCTTCCTGTTTGGATGCTTCCTCGCCTTCTCCGCGGATGAACCCAATTTTATCGCCGACGTTCACCTTGCCGCCTTCCTGGACGTAAATTTCGGTAAGCGTCCCGTCCTCAGGCGATTCCCATTCCATCGTCGCCTTGTCCGTTTCGATCTCGGCGAGCACTTCGCCAGCCGATACCTGATCGCCTTTCTTTTTCTTCCACGCGACAAGAGTGCCTTCGGTCATCGTGTCGCTAAGTTTCGGCATTTGGATTTCAGGCATAAGTGCAAAAGATTTTCACGCGTAGCAGACCTGTTTCACCGCGGCGACGAGTTTTTCAGCGTTCGGCAGGACAGCGTGCTCCAGGTCTTCATTGTAAGGCATCGGAACGTCTTCCTGTGATACGCGCAGAATCGGCGCATCCAGCTCGTCAAAAATATTCTTTTGAATCCGGTAGCAAACTTCTGCACCGACACCGCAGAACGGATGGTCCTGTTCCACAATCACCACACGATGCGTTTTGGCCACAGAATCGAAAATCGCCTTCTCGTCGAGCGGTTTGATCGAGCGCAGATCAACAATCTCGGCGGAAATATCTTGCTCTTCGAGTTGCGCCGCGACTTTCAGCGCAATCGGAACAGTCTGCGCATAACAAATGATGGTGATATCGCTGCCTTCGCGTTTCACCTCTGCTTTACCCAGTGGGATAAGCAGTTCTTCATCCGGCGGCTCGACCATTCCCTTCGAGCTGTAAAGCAGTTCTGCTTCGAGGACCAACACAGGGTTGTCGTCGCGCACTGCGGTTTTCAACAAACCCTTTGCGTCGCGCGGCGTGGCTGGTGTGCAAACTTTCAGTCCCGGCACACTGGCGTAGAAATTCTCGGTCGCGTGCGAGTGGGTCGCTCCAAGCTGATGCGCCGGGCCGTTCGGTCCGCGAAACGTAATCGGGATATTGAATTGGCCGCCTGACATCATGAACATGTTTGGCGCGTTGTTCACCACCTGATCGAAAGCCACCAGTGAAAAGCTGAACGTCATGAACTCAATAATTGGTCGCAGCCCGACCATCGCTGCGCCGATGCCCAAACCGGCGAATCCGTTCTCGCTGATCGGGGTATCAATAATGCGTCCCGGCCCAAAGCGCTGCAGCAAACCGGCGCTCACCTTGTACGCTCCTTGATATTCGGCCACTTCTTCGCCCATCAGGAAAACACTGGGATCACGCTCCAGCTCTTCAGCGAGTGCTTCGTTTAACGCCTGGCGATATGTGATTTCTCTCACGATTTAGCTCCATTGAAATACACGTAATCGTGGAGTTTCTCGACGGGTAGCTCCGGACTTTCTTCGGCGAACTTTACTGCGGCTAGCACCGCTTCTTTGGCACGCTTGTCGAGCTGATCGAACTGTTCGTTGGTCAATTTTCCCTCGCGCGTAAGCTGCGCGCGCAGACGAATAATCGGATCATCGAGGCGATATTTCTCCAGTTCGTCCTTGGTGCGGTAACTTGCGGGATCGGACATGGAATGGCCACGATAACGATACGTGCGCACTTCCAGAAACGCCGGATGCGATTCTTTCCGGATGGACTCAGCGACCTCAGCCACTTTGTCGCGCACCTCACGGAAGTTCATTCCATCGACGATCTCACCGGGGATATCGTAACCTTCCGCCCGATCCACGATTTGCTTCAGCGATGTTGATCGTTTCACCGATGTGCCCATGGCGAAGAGATTGTTTTCACAAATGAAAATGATCGGCAGCCTGTACAACGCGGCGAGATTCAACGCTTCGTGGAAAGACCCTTGATTGATCGCACCGTCGCCGAAGAAGCAAAGCGTGACTCGATCCTCGCCCCGGTATTTGATTGCAAAAGCCAACCCAACTCCCAGCGGCACGTGCGCGGCTACGATCGCGTGGCCGCCGTACATGTTGTGTCGCTTGTCAAAAAAATGCATCGACCCACCGAGGCCGCGCGAACAGCCGGTCTCTTTTCCAAAAAGCTCCGCCATGCACGCATTCGCGCTTGTGCCACGAGCCAAGGCATGCCCGTGATCCCGGTAAGCAGTGATTACGTAATCATCCGGTCGCACGGCAGCGATAGCCCCGGCAACTACGGCTTCCTGGCCAATGTAAAGATGACAAAAGCCGCCAATCTTCTGCGCTTGATACTGCTGACTGGCTCGTTCTTCGAAGCGCCGGATCAACAGCATTAGCGAGAGCATCTCGACTTCGTCGCGCTGCTCCACCGGCTGCATAATCAATTATCCGGTGGCTACAGGGCCGAACCGCGAAGCGCGTTCCCGCGATGCCCCCATGCTTCGGCCGGCGTTCATGCAAACAACAAAAAGACCGGTAAAAATAAGATCGCTGACGAGTGAATTTCGGAAAAACATCCAGGTCGGAGTCGTGCTGTATTGAGGCAAACCAACGGTGAGCGACTGAATCAGCCCCGCAAAATTTTTCGCGTACCCAGGATCGCTCAACCACGAGAACGTGTTCGTGATTAGGTAGAACATCGTGGAAGCAATAATCGATGCAGGCAAAAGTGTCTTCAGCGAAGCTCGACTCTGCAACAGAAGCCCGAGGCATCCCACAAGCGCCAGCGCGCCGTAACGCACGAGAATCTGCGGATCCAGTAGCGGCGCACCATAGCGAACGTTAATGATCACGTCGGAAACGAATAACGTCAGCAGCGGCACCGAGAACTTGTATTTTCTCGGGAAATAGGCAGCGCTACAGAGAGCAATCGCGGCGAGTGGCGCGAAGTTAGAAAGCCAGCCCGCCCCGGACTGAATCAGCAAACCTGTTGTGACCCGGTAAACGACCACTGACAAAACGAGTAGAAGCGCGGGAATCATGCCTCAGAATCTATCCGGCCAATAATATATGCAACGAGCATTTGGAAGTCGTTATTCCGAGCGCAGTAGAGGACCCGGTAGCATTAGCCAGGGTGAACTTTCGCGGGATCCTTCGACTCCGCTTCGGTCCGCTCAGGATGACAGCTTGTTATTTCGCAGCGGAAAGCGCCTTGTTCAGCCGCGCTTTGCGACGATTCGCCGCGTTGCGATGAATGACCCCACTTTTAGCTGCTTTGTCGATAGCGGAAATCGCCGCGCGAATCTGTTCGGCGGTGCGCTCTGGCGCTAAACGAATTTGTTTTTGCAGTTTGCGCAGGTGCGTTTTAACGCTTCGATTATGTGCCGCTCGTTTGAGCGTCTGTCGAGAACGTTTATCGGCTGAAGTGGTGTTGGCCATCGGCGATCAAAATTTTATTAAGCGAACCCTGCTACCGCGCTGGTTATAAGCGTTTGTTCGCTGCGAGTTTCGCTCTTTGCCGGGCGCCGGCAAGCGCTCCAGCCGTCCGCATTTGTTCCAAGGTGAGTGAGCTGGAAGGTGGCGTCGCGAGCATAGCAGCACTTATTTGCGGCGGCGACTCCGGCGTTACGTTTGCCGCCTTGGTCGTAATTACCTGCGGTGGCGCCTGCGCCGTTACCTTCGCAGTCGTGGCAGCTATCTGCGGTGGCGGTTGCGGCGTTATCTTCGCAACCTTCGTGGCGGTTATTTTCGCTGGCGGCTGCGGCGCTACCTTTGCAACGTTCGCTATCTGCTGCGGCGGTTGCAGTGTTGTGTTTGCAGCGACGACACCGCCGCTCATTTCCTGGCGCGGCTTCGTCTTTTCCAGTTTTGGCAATCGATCAGGAATAATTTGTACTACAGCACCTACTGGCAACTGGTCGTAAAGCTCGGCGACGTCCTTCGATTTCATGCGAATGCAGCCGTAACTTGCCGGGCGGCCAATTTTATTTTCCTCGGGCGTGCCGTGAATATAAATGCAGCGTTGAAACGCATGCGCGTTCTGCGGCTCCAGTCCACGAAGCCAGATGATGCGCGTGGTGATTGGGTCGCGGCCAGGAGCGTTGGGCTGAAGAACTTCACCCGTCAACCGCCGCTTATGAAAAACAGCTCCGACCGGCACATTATCACCGATCTTTTTTTCTACCGCCAGATAACCGAGAGGAGTGGTCATTCGTCCCCACGTGTCACCCAAGCCGAACATTGACGTTGATATTGGGTAGGTCGCCACTTTGCTGCCGTTGCGCAGAAGCACCAGCTTCTGATCACGGACGCTGATGATCACCTGGTTCGAAGTGTCCACCGGCGCGGTCGCGAACGCGGAGGTGGCGGAGATTACACCAAGGATGAGTGCGACGGGCCTAAGCATTGGCCGAATGTTTTACTCGACAATTTTCGATTTGTCACGCGGAAATTGCGGCCCGCGCCCGAGAATTGCCAAGATTGAATTTTGACCAACCACTCAAGAAGGAGCTGAGACAGACGTAGAGGAATCCTGCCTGAAACATTATCAAAAACGGGACCGAGAGAAATTGCCGGTGCATGATGGCGTACACGACGAAATAGCTGAAATAGATGGCAAACGCCAGCTCCGCGAGCGGGAGGGCCGACTTGAGCGGCCGGTATTTACAGCTGCGCCATTGCTGCGACTTCCGTTCGATTCCGTACTTTGGCGTCCGCGTGAAATCTGACTGGTGGTTGATCATCGCTTCGAGCACAGCTCGAGCGTTGTTGAGCGAGAGACCAATCCCTAATGCGAGCAAACATGGAAGAAAAAGAAGTTCTTTGATCCAAGTTCGGGGATGCAATTCGCGTTGAGCACAAATGTAAAAGAGTCCCACCGAGGCTGATGCTGCGAGAAACATGGGAACATCGACCAGCAGTGTGCGAAGCCAGCCAACTGGAGGTCCACCAGTGGCAGGATATAAAAGAACGCAAAGCATCGCGAGCAGCAGGTATGCAAAATTCGACATCAAGTGGCCGGTGGCTTCCAGCTTTATTCGAAAGGGCAAATGGCTGCGCCAAACGCTCGGCAACAACTTCTTGCATGTCTGGACTGAACCTTTGGTCCAACGATGCTGCTGCGACTTGAACCCATTCATGTCCACCGGCAGTTCCGCCGGAGTAACGACATCAGAGAGATAAATGAACTTCCAGCCTGCGAGTTGCGCCCGATAGCTCAGATCGAGGTCCTCACACAACGTATCGTGCTGCCACCCGCCGCTCTGCTCGATACATGAACGCCGCCATAAACCAGCTGTCCCGTTGAAGTTAAAAAAACGGCCGCTGCGGCTACGCGCGATTTGCTCAAGCAAAAGATGTCCATCCAAAAATATCGCCTGCATGCGTGTCAGCATTGAATAGCCACGGTTCAAATGTCCCCATCGCGTTTGAATCATTCCCACATTTGGATCAGTAAAGAAATGAACCGTGCGTTTTAGCAGGTCTTTCTCCGGAACAAAATCGGCGTCGAGTATGCAAAGAAATTCGCCTTCCGCAGCAGCGGTTCCTCCCGCTAGGGCCCCAGCCTTAAAGCCGGTCCGGTCAGTCCGGTGGATCCGCTGGACGTTGAAACCGCGCTGGCGCAATTCCTCAGCACAGGCCGCGGTAATCTCGCATGTCTCGTCGGTTGAATCGTCCAGCACCTGGATTTGAAGAAGATCCTGCGGATAATCCAGTTCGCTCACCGAACGAAGCAGCCGCTCGGCGACGTACACTTCATTGAAAATCGGCAACTGCACCGTCACCTTCGGCAGTTTTTCAAAATAGCGGGCCGGAACCGGCGGCCGCTTACGGTTTTTCAAATACAAATAAATGATGAAATAGCGATGGATCCCATAAGCAGAAAGCCCGAGGAGCACGCTCAAGTAACAGGTCGACCAGATAATATGTCCGATGCTTTCTTGCATGGAGATTGCTATGGCTGCGAAT
>DASXOI010000089.1:0-4838 GCA_036494375.1 Candidatus Udaeobacter sp. | reverse complement strand
CACTGCGCCCATGCTCGCGGCCATTCCGATGCAATACGTGACCACGTCGCACGTTAGAAACTGCATCGTATCGTAAATTGCCAGCCCGGCTGTCACCACGCCGCCCGGTGAATTGATGTAAAGATTGATGTCTTTTTTGCCATCTTCCATTTGCAGGAAGAGCAATTGCGCAATCACCAGGTTCGCGATGTGATCGTCGATCTGCCCGACAAAAACGATGCGGTCCTTCAGCAGGCGTGAGTAAATGTCGTAGCTGCGTTCGCCCCGACCAGTCTGCTCCACGACCATCGGAACCAGCACTTGCGAGACATTTTGGTTAGACACGGTCATGATTTTTGTTCTTTGACAGAGGGCTCTTTTGTTAATTCGACGCTAACATTCGCCTTCAGGAAATCAAGGGTCTTGCCCAGCAGAAGCTGTTCAGCGAGATCGTCCAGCGCGTTGCGTTGCTGCAATTCCTTGCGCATTTTGTCAGGCGAAATGTCGTAGCGCGCCGCCTCCTGTCTGATGCGCGAATCGAGATCTTCCTTTGTGACCTGAGTCTTTTCGCGCTCAGCGATACGATGCAGAATAAAATTTGTTTTTAGTCGATGCGCCGCCATTCCCGCTGCCGCATCTATCAATTCCTTCTCTTTTTCCTTCAGCATGTCATCAGTGACACCGCGCTCGCGATTCCGTTGAACTAATTCGGCCAGCGCCCGCCGCGTTTCGTTTTGCAGAAGCGCTGGGGGCAGCTCTACCTGAATTCGTTCGTGCAGATATTTCAGAATCTGCGCTTCCTTCGCCCGTTCCGCATCATGCTCTTTGGCATGTTCGAGGTCGTGCTCGATCGTTTCGCGAAGAGCATCCAGTGTCTTACCGGGGACGAGCTTGGCCGCGAGCGCATCGTCGATCGGCGGTAGCACCTTCTCCTTGATGTCACGCAACGTAACCGAATAATCCGCTTTTTTTCCGGCCAGTTCCTTTACCGGAAAATCATTTGGGAAATCGACGATCACCAGCCGCGGTTCGCCCGGTTTTAGTCCGATCAGTTGCTCGCAAAATTTCGGCAGGAAGTTTTCCGGCTGCAGGTGCAGCCAGAATTTCTTGCCGCCATGCAGGTTCTTGCTGGCTTGCGGCGCGATTTCGCTAATCGCCTTGTTTTCTATCGAACCCTCGAAATCGAGGACCGCAAAATCGCCCATTTGTAACGCGCGCTCCGGTACATCCACAAAATCGGCCGATTGATCACGCAAACGTTCGATCGCTTCATCGACTTCCGCTTGTGAGATATTTCTGTCCGGCAAGTCCACCGGAATCTCCTTGTAATCCGGAAGTTCAAATTCCGGCGCGGTGACCACCGTCGCGCGGAAACGCATCGACCTGTCCTCGCCAAACTCAATGTCTTCAATGTTAGTCAGCGAAGCCACGCGCAATTGTTCTTGTTCGACTGCTTCGTGATAACTTTTCGAGACAAGCTTCTTCGTGAGTTCGTCTTGGATCTCCTTGCGAAATCTTTTGTCGATCACCGCACGCGGGGCTTTCCCCGGCCGGTATCCTGGAATTTTCGCGAATCGTGCGAAGCTATTTGCGATGGTGTCCCATTCCTTCGCAACTTCATCGGCTGGCAATTCAATCTGCAGCTTCGAGACCGAACCCGGCTGCTTCTCCACTTCAACCTTCATTGTGAAGTGAACTGTAGCGGCGCTCTGTAGGCACCGCAAAACATCCTGTCGAGATTGGTAGTGCGCGACCGCCAGGCACGCCGCCTCACTTCTGCGGAAGTCGAGTGAGATGCGTCAGCACGCATTGCCATCGTCCATCGCGCTTCACAAAAACATCGGTGGCGCGTTCCTGGGTGCTGAACTCTTGTCCCATGAATTTGCCCTTTGTGCGAGTTATCCCGGTAACCACTGCGCTGTCTCCATAAACGCGAACCCGGAAATCTTCGGATTCCATCGTGTCGTGCGTCAAGGCACCCGATTTGATGACCTCAAAAAAACGCACCCGGTCAACTATTTCTCCGTCGGGGCCAATAATGATCCAGTCATCTGCGACAAGTCGTCCGATACCTTCGAGATCATTGCTAACGATCGCCTCCGCGAATTCTTCTTCCAGTTTCAAAAGTTCTTCTTCTACCGTCATTCTTTGCTTTCTTTCTAACGGCCGGACTAGAGGCCGCCGCTCCTTGAAGCACATTCGCCTCTCACATAAACCGAGTGCGTCTGTGGCACTCCAAACCAGTACACTAGCTCGCGATAATCCTCGCAATCGAAGATCACGAAATTCGCGACTTTGCCAGGTTCGAGAGAGCCTATCGAGTCGCCGCGGTTGAGACTGTATGCCGCATTTACGGTTGACGCGGTGATCGCTTCCGGAGGTGACATTTTCATCTGCGTGCACGCGAGGGACAGAATCATCGGCATGCTCGGTGTTGGCGACGATCCAGGATTGAAATCGCTAGCGAGCACAACCGCAAGTCCGGCTTCGATCATTTCACGCGCGCGCGGATAGCGGCTCGATCCAAGCCCGTAAACCGAACCAGGCAGTAACACTGGTTGCACGTTTGCGTTCTTCAAGGCGGCGATCCCCTGCTCGTCAGTTTGCTCCAGATGGTCCGCCGTGGTTGCACCCATCTCCGCCATCAGCTTCGCGCCACCGAAATTTGTCAGTTGATCGACATGTCCGCGCAAATCCAGTCCGAGCTTTTTGGCCGCGGATAGAATTCTGCGCGACTGATCAATGTCGAAATAGCCGCGCTCGCAAAAAACGTCGCAAAATTCAGCTAATCTTTCCCCCGCAACACGCGGTAGCATTTGGTTAATCACAAGCTCGACATACTCTCCCGGCGAGATTTCGCTGGGTACTGCGTGCGCGCCAAGAAACGTCGGCACAATTTCCGGCAGTAACTCGCCGCCGGCCGCTGGATGACGATCCGGTGTTCCTGATGCTATACATGATTCACGTATAACATTGCTTGCTTGGGCCGAGGTGTTTAGTTGTCGTAAGACGTGCAGGATCTTCAGCTCGGCATCAGCTGTCAGGCCGTATCCAGATTTGGCTTCGATTGTCGTGGTCCCACAGCGCAGTAACCAGTTCGCATGCTTTTTTGCCTGCGCGAGAAGATCAGCCTCGGTAGCTGCACGCGTTTTTTCCACCGTCGACCAAATTCCGCCGCCTGCTTCCGCGATCTGCTGGTACGTTTCGCCTCGTGCGCGGCGTTCGAAATCATCGAGACGATTTCCTGCGAAAACCAAATGCGTATGCGCATCGACGAATCCCGGCATCACGACGCGTGCACCGGCATCGACAACTTCTGCGGCGCCAGCGTTCTTTTCGATCTCATCGGTCGGACCGACGCTCTCGATCTTCCCATCGCGGATCAGCATCCCGCCATCACGAACAATCCCGAGCTCCGACAACTCTGTGCCGACACGCCGGCGATGTGGTCCGCTCAGCGTCACGAGTTGCGCAGCGTTCAGGACGGCGAGTGAACTCATGGTTCGTTACCTTGGAGGCGCAACTGCCGACAAAGGCATTGTCATTCTGAACGAAGTGAAGAATCTCTGATTAGTTCTCTGGTAAGTCCGATAACAGAGATGTTTCGCTTCACTCAACATGACAGGCAGTTACCCGCCTTAACGTTTCAGCGCAGTTTACTTTCCACAAGTTGATTGATCTTCTTGAACTGCATCTCTGAATCCGCGCTTACGTGTTGCAGTCGTTCCCGGAGGTGAATCTTAAATTTCTCGTCCTTCAATTGACCGAGATTGATCCGCACGTTCATCGACGCCCCTTCGATGCACGCGCGAGTGGCCAACGCTCCGACGCCGACATCTGAAACCGACGCGGGATTACCATTGTCCGCCATCTCCGAAAGCAGTTCATAAGACTTCGACGCTGTCTCCATCACTTTCAGTGGAACCTCGGCCGCATATTTTGTCGCCTCCTGAATGGCCGCGGTCCGCGCTGTTTTTTCTTCCGCCGAATTCCTGGACAGCGCGAACGCGTCCATCACCTTGTTGAACGCATTCGTGTCTTCATCGACAAGCGATAACAGTTCATCTTTGAGTTGCTGCGCCTTAACCGCCCAACCACTGAAATATTCGAGCTTATCGTCCCAACCGCGTTTGCCGGCGGAAAGATTTGCGACCATTCCGCCTAACGAAGCGCCCAGGGCTCCCATCAGCGCTGCGACCGAACCTCCGCCGGGCGCTGGGGAATCGCTCAGGGTCTCGTTGCAAAACTCGCGCACATTTATCTTTGCCAAAGACATCTTCGGGAGAGCTGATTCAATTTTTAATTCGATCACCTTTTCTTGCGGGACAAAAGGCTTCAGTTCACCCAAGCCCATCGAACGAACGGCGATGTCGATCAGTTCTTCTTCCGAAACGCCCTCGGACCATTGTTGTTTTTTGAGGAAGTAACGGCCAGCATCGATCAAGGATCTTTTCGGCACCATCCCGACGATCTCCGAGCCAGTCGCGCGTAAGCCCCTTTTCGCAGCCGACTCAACGCACGCATCGAATGCTACGTGTAAGGGCGTTTCCTCGATATTCGTCAGATTCATCGATACCTGGGCAATGCCGTATTCCTTCACGAACCACCCTATTCCTTTCACGTGTTTCAAGGTGCCGGGGATGCGGACGGGTTCGCCATTCGCATCCAACACAGTTTTGCCCGACGGCGTGCCGTCTTCGGTCTTCACTCTCCCCTGCTCTCGCACATCAAATGCCACCGCGTTCGCACGCCGAACCGATTTCGTGTTCAGGTTCACATTGTAAGCGATCAGAAAATCGCGAACGCCGATTACGGTTGCGCCGGATTTCTCGTTGAAAACCGCTGGCCCGAAATCCGGT
>DASXOI010000088.1:0-1874 GCA_036494375.1 Candidatus Udaeobacter sp. | reverse complement strand
CGCCGAGTTCTCGCGCATTTTGCTGATCAAGCCTTCGGCGCTTGGCGACGTCGTGCATACGATCCCAGTACTGGTGAAGCTGCGCGCGCGTTACCCGCATGCGCGAATTGACTGGCTCATCACGCCCGAGAATGCGGAGGTCGTTCGTCATCATCCCGCGCTGTCGAATGTGGTTCTCTTCGCGCGACGCGAATTTTCGAAACCCGGCCAGAGATGGCGGGCTACGCTCGGCTTTTTTGATCTGCTCAAACAAATACGGCGCGCGAAATACGATCTGGTGGTCGACATGCATGGCCAGGTGCGTTCGGCTTTGTTCGCGCTGATCAGCGGCGCCCGAGTGCGCATCGGATTTGATCGGCCGATCGAATTCTCGCGCACAATTTCTGCCGAGCACGATCTCAGGAACGTCCCAAACCGCGGCTGGCGCGGCGCCCGCGAAGGTTCCTGGATCGCGTACACTCACCGCATTCCCATTCCGACACTCGATGTTCACGCGATTGATCGTTACCTGTGGGTCGGATCATTGCTTGGTTTCAATGATGAACCGCCGGACCTGGCAATCCATCTTTCACCGGAAACGATTCGCACCGTCGAGCGATTACTCGAGGAGCACGGCGTGGCAGCTGGCAAGCCGCTCATCGCGCTAGTGCCGGGAACAATCTGGGAAACGAAGCACTGGAACATCGAAGGATTTGCAGGCGTCGCACGCGAGTTTCTTCGCCAAGGATTTGCTGTTGCTCTCGCGGGTACGAAACGCGATGAAGCGCTATGCCAGCAAATCGCAGCCGCCGCGCCGGGGACCATCAATCTTTGCGGTAAAACTACGCCAGCAGATCTGGCGGGGCTGATCCAACGAGCCGAAGTGGCGGTTACCAATGACTCGGGATCGATGCATGTGGCTGCGTCGCTCGGCAAACCGATGGTGAGCGTGTTTGGTCCGACGAATCCGGTCCACATCGGACCGTACGAAAGGCCGGAATCGGTTGTGCGCGTAGACCTGCCCTGTTCGCCCTGCAATTATCGTCGTCTGAGTCAATGCCCCTTTGATCACGCCTGCATGAATCAGGTTACCTCGGAGATGGTCGTGGAGCGGGCACGCAAAATTCTCGCTGCCGCAAAACTTTAGCGGACCCGGGCCTAGCGCAGATCGCTTGCCACTGCAACAAAATCCGCTGAGGACAGCGGACGCTACAGCGCGACAAAAGCGACGCGAGGACGCGTGCGCACTCCTAAAGGTTCGTGAAACGAAAACAGCGGTTATGCAGAATTTCGCACGCAGTGCTTTTGCAGTGCGATGCGTGTTCGCATCGCTTTCTCGCCGCGTGTGCAATTTGATTCCCTTGCGGCGTTTAGCTCGTAACATCATCAGCTATTGTGATACGAACAAAAGCGATCTCCGCCGGGTTGCTCGCCGGATTCGTGGCTGCAGTCGTGCTGACGACCGCGATGTTATTGCTCGCTGCGCTCGGCGTGGCCACACCACTCGTCATCATCGGCGATCGTCTTTCGGTCTTCATTCCTCCGGGACCGTTTCTTTCGCTCATGGGCAAGGTCGGGGGTTACAATCATCTCAAGCAACTCGGCGTTGGATCGACAATCGCCGGTCAACTCGTAGTCGGCGCGATCGGTGGAGCGATTTTTGGGTGGTTCGCCCAGCGTAATCCGGCGCGCATCCCGGCGATTTGGACGATGTTGATCTTCGTTCTTCTGCCGGTGGTGGTATTTGCGATCGTACTGTGGCCGGTGTTGGGCACAAGCTACATCGGCCTGCCTATTCAGGTTGCGCGACTGGTCACGCTCGTCGGCTTCGCATTGTGCGTCCTTTTGTTCGAACGAACATTGGTCGCTGGCTTCCAATTTTTAATGGCAGGGAC
>DASXOI010000087.1:0-2588 GCA_036494375.1 Candidatus Udaeobacter sp. | reverse complement strand
AGTTTTCACGTCGTAACAGAAGTCCGATCACAACAGCGATGGCGCAGCGAATGAAGCGCATCGTCTCCAATCTTTTTTATGCCTCCATACACGCAGTCTGCCGAAAAACACTGGAGGAAGTCAACCGCGATTCCGTGCAATCCCCTGCCCCCCCAAAAGATTCCGTAAAAAACTATATGTCATCTGAACAAATCACCCAGGAGGCAGCGGCGACAACGCAAACAAGAAAGAGGTAAGGGATTTGTGTAGCGCAGCGGTTCTGCTTAGGTTCGGTTACTAAAGGCCTGATACGAATTCGAAATCAACATTCAAAGCTCCCAATGGGGCTGTTTAATAAACGTTTGAACTCAATGGTAGCTGCTGAGGTAAAGCCTCTAATCAATATCCGCAATGGTCGCATTTCTGCCGAATCAGTTAAGAAGGTCAACGAGATCACTACGCGGCTCGGCAACGACGTCATCAAGAAAGACTGAGAAATTTCAGGTGAACCCTTTCACAAAGGTCCTTCTCTGCACGATCTCCCTGTTGGCGGCCACCGTTGTGCTACCGTCTGCGATTTTCGCCTCGGTGGACCCCACCACAGTGTACGCGCGGGCATTTGCTCTTCTGGCGGCAGAACCCTATCTAAAACAAGGATTTCAGGTGCGCGAGGATTACTGGGCAGGCGACCTCGCTTCGGGGGAAAAGAAAGCGGTGCGGCAACAATTGTTTAAAGGGAATGAATATTGGTTCTGGCTGGGAACAGAAGTCGATCAGGCAAAGGTGTCCGTTCATATTTATAATTCGCACGGAGAACTCGCGGAACAACCAGACACTTGGACGAAAGGCCACTTTGCGGCTGCGCACAGCATTCCGAAAACCACAGGCAGTTACTTTATCATCGTTACCGTGGAGAAATCGCCAGCAGCCCGCACGCATTGGGCGCTGGCGTATGGTTTCCGATAAAGTTACTACCCAGCATCATTTTATCGGACGAAGCATAACGACCGAGTCTTTGTCCCCCACTTCCCGCTCGTAGACTTTCCAGCCGTTCTTTTCGTAAACCGGCGCGGTTACGCCGAGGCAATCGATATATAAGCCTTTCACGTCAGCCCTTCCGGCTATGGCTGCCGCTTCCTGAAGCATGGCAGAAGCGATGCCACGGTGGCGCATCTCCGGCTTAACATACACCGCGGCTACCCATGGTGAATACTGCAGTCGGTGCACACAGTCGTTCTGGATGACGCAGCAGCTACCCACAGGAATCCCCTCGACAAGTGCAACTACCGTATACGGAACCTTGTCCTTTTGCGTGTGGGTGCGCAGCCAGGCGAAGACTACTTCAGCGGAGTCACAGCGCCGACTCCACCACTGATAGAAGATCCAGTTCCCAACTGTTTCCAGGTGCTGCAGGCACTCCGAGAGTTGTTGCACTTGGCATGTCATCGGCGTTCGCGCTAGTTTGCCGAACTCGAATTAGACGGCAAAATTGTTATTTATGTCTGCCCCATACAGCCAGTTTGTCGGAAAAGACGGCGGGACGTCAACGCGATTCCAGGGCAAACCGGTGCCGGGAAAATTTCCGTAAAAACTACATCTCATAAAAACACGAGATCAGTGACGGCAACTCCGGTGCAAGTTCGCTTACAATGTCACGGGGGTGAGCGAGGTACCGGAGTAGTGATAATCGTGGGAACGCCGACGAAGATACCAACAAAGATGATGAGTGCCCCGATACCAAGCCATCGAAGAATACGCCACCATCGTTGCGGTTTGTGAGGCTTGGAAATCATACCATGCGGAGAATGCCTAACGCGGTTGCGTTCATCGAGTGGCTAGATGCTTTCGTTCGCCGCTCATTGATCAAACGAATCCGGGAAGATCATTTTCCCGTTTTTGTCGAATCCGAAAGTCACGCCAGAGGAGCCTCCCTGTTCATCAGTAGCGAACGCGGCGTAAACGCGACCGGCAATGAGCTTCTGCGGTTGAATCATTGTGGTAAAGCCAGGAGGCGTAACTCCGTACACGATCGGCTTTGTCAGACCGCGGCCGCTCAAGATGGACCACATCGCCTTCCACCGGTCATCGGCGGTCCGCATGGAAACGGTGAATGACTTGATATCGGTCTTCGGACGTGTGGTTGAATCATAGTAAAACTCGAAGCGAATCGGCCTGCCCAATCGCCCGCTCGCCTTACAAACAAACGAGTATGACATCGCCTCAGCAGCAATGCTCACGGACAGCAATAACATGACGGCAACGACGCGCATTGGCATCTAAGGAGACAGAAATAAGCCACGGCAGGGTCTCGTGGCAAACACGCTCAAAACGCACACGCGAAAATTTCCGTAAAAACTATGTATCATCGAAAATCGAAGCTGTACGGCGTCCAGCGGTTGGCTTCATCACGGTGTCGCCTATTCGCGGTGACTTTGTCTTAACCAGCACATAACGTGACGTGCATGCATCAATGATGACTGCTATCGCGGGTGAGGAGTCGGACGTGGCCGCGGTGTCGCATGCGATCTCGGAGTGGGCGTTGGTCTGGGTGTCAGTGTCGGACTCGCACTTGCCGTGGCAGTTGTGGTAGCTGTAGCCGTGGCAGTCGG
>DASXOI010000086.1:0-9742 GCA_036494375.1 Candidatus Udaeobacter sp. | reverse complement strand
ATGTAACCTCTTGCAAAACTTCTGAATGCTTGCTCACTTCGCGCCGATTAGCAGGAAGTAGTTGCTCGCAGATGCCATTCTCTTTTCGTCTATTTGAGAACCGTTGAAGTTCCTGAGACTGGTTACTGGGCGCGGTAATTTTCGAGATGCTCGTAGTGTAAGTTTCCAAACGAGGCGGCCTGCCTTTGAAGTAAGCTTGTTGTTCCACTGTCGTTAGGCATACCAACCGTGAGCGCGCGGAAGCCCACAAAGAAAACGGCGGTGGTGAAAAGGGTTTGGCGAATGTTTTCTAACGTCAGATGGCGCGTTACCGCGCACTATCGACAAATCCGCTCACATTGTTTCTTTGATGCCGGCGCGAAGCAGCCACCAGTTCACTGGATAGCTGGTAATGAAACCTGCCAGCATCGCGATCTGCATCATGAACCAAAAGATCGGACCGGTCTTCGGGATCTCGTGACCAATGATGACAAAGGTGGCAATCGCCATCCACCCGTACATCCCGATCTGCCACGCACTGAGTGAAAGAAAATCGGCCTTAGCTGCCTGGATCATTCCTTCAGCGAATCCGAGATTCCGCATCGGCGCGATGGTGAAGTACTGAAAAAAGATGCCGAACAACAGCGCAAGCGCATAATCGACTACCCAAGCTCCGAAAATTTTCATCCCGAAGAGCGTGAGCGGAAAAAACACGAGCGCCCATTCACCGACAACGTCGGCTAGCGCGCAGCCGCTTCCGCAATGCGTGGCGCCTAGTGCCACCATTTGCCAGAACGGCTTCTTCTTTCCCGGCGGGTCCTCTGCGTGTCGCTTCGCTTCCATAGCGGCTCGCCTGGTGGAGAGTCGTCCGGCGGTAAAGTAACCCCACAGGGCAAGCGGACCGGCATAAAGAGCTGTGATCGGCCACACCAGATTCATAATCCACATCTGCTGCGCATGACCGGCCAACAGGTCGACAATGATGACCAGCGTCGAAACGCCGCCTAACAAGAGACAAGCGATCGCAATCACGTGCAGAGGATCATTCATTGTGTTCGCAATTTCTGACGTTCATGTCTTGTGTCGGGTTTGTGACCAACAAGCTACGCTAGCGCGTCATCATTTCGCGCGATGATAACTTTCGATAAGCCAGCGGTGAGGCTGCGGATCAGCGTTTTCGTCTCGCCAATTTCAGCAGGGCTGCTCCCATAAACGCAGTGCCGCCCAACACAAGCAGTGCGCTCAGCAATGACGGCCGTCGCGACTCGGGAGTAACGTAATTCTTCTCCGGGTATTCGCGTGGCGCATCGCCGCGCAACGCCATCTGCAGCACCTCTGATAAATGAAGCGGGACGCGATCGGTCGATTGTCGCACCTGTTCACGACAACTGAATCCATCTGCGATCAACAGCGTGTCTTTCGATGCCGCTCGCATTTCGGGCAGCAGGACGCGCTCGCCGCAGGCCATCGAGACGTCGTAGTGATCCTTCTCAAATCCAAATGCACCGGCCATTCCGCAACACCCGGTGTCGGGCATCTCATACTCGAGTCCCATCTTCTCGAGCACGGCGATTTCTTCGCGAATTTTCATGAGCGATTTGTGATGGCAATGGCCATGCAAAATTGCTTTGCGATGCAGCTTCGGATACTCGAAATTCTTTGCGTATTTTTCGAGAAACTCGCTGAGCAAAAACGAATTCTTCTTCAGCCGCTGCGCGTCCTGATCGTTTGGGAAAAGATTCGTTAGCTCATCGCGAAATGTCGCGAGGCAGCTCGGCTCAAGACCGACGAGCGGAATGTCGCTGCGAATCTCATGACGCAAGCTGTGCAGGATCTGTTTCAACCAACGCTGCGCGGTATCTAGCATCCCATAATCGTAAAGCGGCCGGCCGCAGCACAGGTCTTGCATGGGCACCAGGACGTGGAAGCCGGCGGCCTCTAGAACGTCAACCGCTGCCTGCGCAGTACGCGGATGGAAGTAGTTGTTGAATGTATCGGGCCAAAGAATGACAGGCGGTTTGTTTTTGTCAGGCGGTGATGTGCGTTTCCGGAACCAATCTTTGAAAGTGTAATCGGCGAACGGCGGCATACGGCGTTGCGGCGCGATGCCAATGACCCATTTCATCGCGTCGCTGAAAATCGGCGCCTGCGAAAAGAAGTTGGCCGTTCGCGGCATGACGGAAGCCATGCGCGCCCAAATGTGAATGAGCCCAAACGCATAGGCATGAAGCGGTCGCAATCGGCCCTTGTAATAGTGAGCGAGGAACTCGGATTTGTACGTCGCCATATCGACGCTCACCGGACAATCCCCTTTGCAGCCTTTGCAGGCGAGACAGAGATCAAGCGCCTCGCGCACATGTTCGTCGCGCCAGCCATCCTTACCAATCACTTCCCCGCGCAACATCTCGAAGAGCAGGTGTGCCCGGCCACGCGTGGCGTGTTCCTCCTCGCGTGTGACCATGTAGCTGGGGCACATCGTGCCGCCTTTATCGCGCCGGCATTTCCCAACGCCGACGCAACGTAGCGCGGCGCGGGCGAAGCTGCCGCGATCGTCGGGGTATTTGAAGTACGTTTTTGGCTCAGCGGGATTATAATCTTCGCCGAGTCGTAAATCCGCTGTCGGCAGATTGGGATCGACGACCTTGCCAGGATTCATTTTCCACTGCGGATCCCAAATCGACTTAAACTCGCAAAAAGCCTTCACTAGCTGCTCGCCGTACATTTTGGAAAGTAAGGCAGCGCGTGCCTGACCGTCCCCGTGCTCACCGGAAAGAGAACCGCCGTAGCTGATCACAAGGTCAGCGGCGTCATCCAGGAATGCGCGGAATTTTTCGATACCAGTGTGCGTCACCAGGTCGAAGGGTATTCGACAATGAACCAACCCCTGACCGAAGTGGCCGTAGACAGAGGCGTTGTAATCATATTTGTGAAAGAGCTTTTTCAAATCGCGCAGATAATCGCCAATACGATCCGGCGGCACGGCTGAATCTTCCCAGCCCGGCCAGGTGTCGCGCGATCCAGGAACAAATGCCGTCGCACCGAGACCGCTCTCGCGCACTTCCCAAAGTTTTTTTTCCTCGTGTGGATCGTCATAAAGTTTCATCGCAGGCGCGTTGCCATTTTTCTTCAACGCATTCATCAGTTGCCGCGCCTTTTCGTCGGATTCGTCTTTGCTTTCGCCGCCAAATTCGACGAGCAGCCAGCCTTTACCGTCCGGCAGCAGCTTTAGGTCGTCTGGATGGAGCTTGTGCTTTTTCATGAACCCGACCAGCTCATCGTCCAATCCTTCGAGTCCGATCGGCTTGTGTTGCATGATCTGCGGACAATGGTCGCCGGCCTGAAAGACATTTTTGTAGCCCAGCACAAGCAGTGAACGCGCTTTCGGATTTGAAATCAGGTGGAGCGTGGCTTCCAAAATAGTGACACAGGTGCCTTCGCTGCCGGCAAGCGCGCGCGCGACATGGAAGCCTTTCTCCGGGAGCAGATCGTCGAGATTGTAGCCGGAAACGCGGCGAGGAATTTTCGGATAACGCTCGCGAATGAGCGGCGCATATTTATCGCGGAGCGCTTTGAGCTTCCGGTAAATAGCGGCTCGCGGCCCGCCCTCGCGACAGATGTGTTCCAGCTCCTCTTCACTGGTCGCGCCGACTCGCATGCGCAAGCCTTCATAGGTAAGGATTTCGAGCTCATGGAGATTATCCGACGTGCGTGCGCCGGTTCCGGCGAATTGGGCCATTACAGAATGCACGCCGCACGAATTGTTGCCGATCATTCCTCCGAGCGTGCAGTGATTGTGAGTAGCGGGATCAGGACCAAAGGTTAGCCCGTATGCCTCGGCGGCTTGGCGCGCATGATCGAGCACACAACCAGGCTGCACGCGCACGAGTCGTTTGCGGGGATCGATTTCAAGTACGCTGTTGAAGTACTTCGACAGATCCATGACCACCGCGACATTGCAGCATTGGCCAGCCAGGCTTGTTCCGCCGCCGCGAGAAAGAATGGGCGCGGCACTGCGCTTCGCGGTCAGAACCGTGTCGATAACATCTTCGGAATCGCGTGGAACCACCACGCCAATCGGCACCTGGCGGTAGTTGGATCCATCCGTCGCGTAAAGCGCACGGCTTCCGTCATCGAACCGCACTTCGCCTCGAATTTTCGCACGGAGTTCGTCCGCAAGGCTCACCGACTCGTTAGGCAACCCGCTCTGGAAGTCGTGTCGAGTGAAAGCACGGTTTGCCAGAAGTTCGAGGGTTGGCGCGGCGATGCTCATCATTCCTCTAGCTCACGCGCGGCCAGCCATATGCCGGCGATCACTTCACCGGCGCATGCCAGTCGCGTCGCATTCGGGTTTTCTGCAAAAGCGCTCGCAATTTTGCGATGCCAGCCGGGGCCGATTTTGCAAAAAAGCGAATAGCGAGTCGGAAACAACAGTCCGATCAGTCCTTCTCCGATCATCATCATCCCGAGCAACTCGAGGCCTCGTTTAGCGATTGAGTGTGTCTTCATAATTAGAGTTTTTAGCGATTGAGTGTGTCTTCATAATTAGAGTTGATAGCGTTTCGCGTCCGCAGCTTTGAGTTCGAGACCCATGCCCGGTCGGGAGATATCGGGTTTGATCATGCCGTTCTCCGGTTGCGATACGCCGTCGAAGAATATGTTTTCGATCCGGACGTGATCGTGAAAATATTCTGCGTGACGCAGCGGCCGAGCCGCGCAGCCAACGTGCAAGTGCAACGCCGGCGCGCAATGAGATGAGAGTGGAATATGATGAGCTTCGGCGACGGACGCGGCTTGCAGGAATCCGGTAAAACCGCCGCAGCGCGTTGCATCCGCTTGCAAGACGTCGACGCTGCCGGCATCGAGCATCCGCTCGAAGTAGGTGATATCGAAGCCGTATTCGCCGGCCGCGAGGTCGATGCCAGGGGGACCGTGGTCGCGCATCAGGCGTAATCCTTCGAGATCGTCGGATGAAACGGGCTCTTCAAACCAAGTCACGTGCATTTTCGAAAAGACGTAGGCCAGCTCGAGAGCTTGCTTGCGCGAGTAGGCGCCGTTGGCGTCAACGAATAACTCCGCTGATTCGCCAATCGCCTGGTGCGCCGCGGCGACACGGTGTGGATCGCAATATGGATTACGGCCGACCTTCATTTTCACCCGCGGAATTCCTTGTTCCACCCAGTTGCCGAGTTGTTCCTGCAATTTGTCATCCGAGTACGACGTGAATCCGCCGCTGCCATAGATCGGCATCGCGTCACGCACCTGGCCGAGCAACGTCACGAGCGGCAGCTCCAGCAGTCGAGCTTTCAAATCCCATAAGGCAGTGTCGATCGCCGAGATCGCCATGGATGCGATACCGGGCCGTCCGATGTTGCGCACGTGGTGCACCATCGCCACCCAGGCGGCGTTCACTGAGGTGGCATCGCGGCCGATAACAACCCGCTTGAGCTCGTCATTGATCAACGTCGCTGCGGCGGTGCTTGCATAGGTGTAGCCTAACGAATGCTTTCCGCCTGCACTTGCCTCCACGAGCACCATCTTTGTGCTACGCCATTTATATGTGCCATCGGATTCCGGCGCGTCGGTCGGAATTTCGAAGACGGAGACGCGGATGTCTTCGATGCGCACAATATCGCGCATGTCTACGCTCGTTAGGCTGCGTTCGCGTGTTGCCGCGTTAAAGCTCGTATGCTGCGCGAGAGCCTGCATTTCAGTCCTTGTGCGGAATAAAACTTTCTACCGCGTCCTTGAATGCGCCGCGGATCATGCTCGGCCACGCTGGATCGCCTTTCGCCATCGATTCGACGAAATTCTTCGCCTCCTTGAACGTGATGTGCGGCGGCAGCGTCGGCACTTCGGGGTCTGTTAACGCTTCATACACAACCGGCCGGTCCGAAGACAACGCACGGTCCCATGCGGGGCCGACATCTTCCGGTTGATCGACCCGGATACCGCGCAGACCAAGGAGTTCGGCATAATGAGCGAATCCAAAATCCGGCACGGTTTGCGAGACCTCGTACTTCGGGTCGCCGGCCATGATCCGCTGCTCCCAAGTCACCTGATTCAGGTCGCGATTCGCAAGCACCATCACTATCAATCGCGGATCGCTCCATTCCTTCCAGTAATGCGCGATCGTGATCAGGCAGTTGATGCCGTTCATCAGCATCGCGCCATCGCCGACGAGCGCGATAACTGGCCGGTCAGGCCAGGCGAATTTCGCCGCGACCGAATACGGCACGCCGGGACCCATCGTCGCCAGATTTCCGGAAAGCGACGCCATCATTCCGCGGCGCACCTTCAGATCCCGCGCGAACCAATTGGCCGACGAACCCGAGTCGCTCGAAAGAATGCAATTATCCGGCAGCCGCGGCGACAACTCCCAAAAGACGTATTCGGGATTGATGGGATCCGCGCTGTTCATCGCGCGCGCCTCGAGCAATTTCCACCAGTCGTCGGTGTTCTCTTCGATCTTTTTCCGCCACGAACGATCTTCTTTGCGTTTCAACAGCGGAATCAGGGCGCGCAATGTCTCCGCGCTGTCGCCGACGAGGTTCAGCTCCATTGGATAACGAAGGCCAAGCATGCGCGGGTCGATATCGATCTGGACGCCGCGCGCCTGGCCTTCTTTCGGGAGAAATTCCGAATATGGAAAACTCGATCCTATCATTAGCAGCGTGTCGCAGTCTGTCATCATGTCCCAGCTGGGCTTGCTGCCTAACAGACCGATCGGCCCGGTACAGAACGGCAGCGCATCCGGAATGACCGCTTTACCTAGCAGCGCTTTTGCTACGCCAGCGCCTAACAAGTCGGCGACCTGAATAACTTCGTCGGCCGCGCCGAGCGCACCCTGGCCAACCAGCATCGCCACTTTTTCGCCGCTGTTTAAAATGTCCGCCGCGCGGCGCAGATCGGCATCGGTCGGGATAACGCGCGGACTGCAGTAGCCAATGCCGGAATGCACGGTGCCGTGTTTGCGCGGCGGTGTTTCGACTGCGGGCATTTCCTGCAGGTCGTTAGGGAAAATCAAACACGTGACGGTGCGTTCCGCTTTCGCGATACGAATCGCTCGATCCACCAAATGGCGCACCTGCGAAGCCGTCGTGGCCATGTGCACATACTCGTGGGCGACATCTTTGAAGAGCGAGATGAGATCAACTTCCTGCTGGTAATCGCCGCCCATTGCCGCGCGCGCTTGCTGACCAACAATCGCGACCACAGGCTGGTGATCCATCTTCGCATCGTAAAGTCCATTCAACAGATGGATCGCGCCCGGCCCGCTTGTCGCGAGACAAATCCCGACTTCGCCCGTGAACTTTGCATGCGCACAAGCCATAAAGGCTGCGAGTTCTTCGTGCCGGACCTGGACGTAATCGATCTTGTCGCCGGCGCGATCGATTGCGCCAATGATCCCGTTAATGCCATCGCCCGGATAACCATAGATGCGCTTCAGTCCCCACTCGGTGATCCGCCGAATCAGAAAATCGCTCACAAGGTCAGTCATAAAAATTTCCTCAGTCTCCGGCGGGAAACGCGATCGTGGTAATGAGCGCGTTCTCGCTCTGTCGCGAATCCAGACGGGTGTGTTGCACCACGATCGGTACATCAGAAACGATTGTGCTCGCGTAGTTGGTCGCTCTCGGAATCGGCTCCGGCTGGCTCAAATCGTTGAAGCGAACGTGCGTCGTCCTCCGCGCCGGGACAGTGACACGATACGGCCCGACCGGTTCGCGGTCGCTGTAGAAAATCGTGATTTCCACGTGCGCATCCTTGTCGTTGGCGTTCAACATGCACGCCGTCTCGTGGCTCAACATTTCCGGCTCCGGCCCGTGGCTCCACGAAGGAATCCAGCCTTCCGCGATTGCCCATTGTTTTCGTCCAATCATCTTACATCCCCAAGTGAATGAGGTGGCGATTTGCCGCCGGAGAATGCAACAATTCACTGCTCTCCGGCGACATGACCACCTTCGCAAAAAATCCCTTCATCGGATTACCCGTCGGATTACCCGTTCGTTTACGCTCGACAATCGGCGTCAAACATGACGGAAAGATGATCTGTGCATTACATCGAAGTAAGGCAGTAACGCCTGGACGGCGCTTCCTACTCGCGGTCACTCATCGCGGTCTGCGCCCTCAGAAGATCATGGAGCGTCACCAAGCCCAACAGTTTACCTCATCCGTGCTATCTGTAACGAGAACTGTGCCCGTAGCCGATTCAATCAAAGAGGCTTGCGACTCGCGGATTGAATCGCCAGGACGACAGGTGCGTGCGACTTCGACCCCGAACACGCGTCTTTCAGCCACCGCTCTCTCAACTTCCATGAATCTGGTTTTTGAAAACCCGCTCGAGCTGGTCGCGATTGCGGGCGTCAGCTTCACGATCAACGCCATTGCAGCCGATGGCGAAACGACATGGTTTGAGGGCGTGCTACTGCTCGCAGCTTATGTGGTCCTTGGAATGGCGTTCTTCTTCGTGCAACGCTGATTGACGACTCACTGTCGCCGCGCTTGTTGTCCGATGCTGAACCAGTGCGCTATCAGCACGTCAGTGGAGGAATGCGCGATCATGGAAATGGCAATGACGATGGCGATCAAGTGAAAGATATGCTCGGCATCCGGAATGCCTGCGTGAAGAACCAGAATCCCGTAGATCATTGAGGCGAACCCCTTCGGCCCAAACCACGCGGCCGTCACCCGCTCGCGCCAATCGAGTCGGCTGCCCCAAAGCGCAATGAAAAGCGCCGCGGGTCGAGCTAATACGAGCGCCAGGACGGCAAAGACACAACCTCCCGCGCCAATTCCGTAGAAATACGAGAGCGAGATCATCGCTCCAAAAACGAGGGTCGCGCCTAGCTTGAACAATTCGGCGAGCAATTCGCCGAATTGATGAAACTCATCACGGAGGTCGGGCCGTGTACTAGCGATAGTGATTCCTGCCGCAAAAGCCGCGAGATAGATGTTCCCGTGTGTCGCTGCTGCGAGTGACACAACGAATAAGCCAATCGCGAATGCAAGGAGCGGCTCGTAAGGTTTCGCTACTCCGAAAAAGTGGCTCTGTTCTAAGCGACAGATCAGTAATGGAACTAGCACACCCAGGGCGACTCCCCACGCCAATTCACCACCGAGTACGACGAATTTCGTGCCTGGTGACCGATGATGCCGAGTAGCGCAAGCACAATCGGCAGCGCCAGGCCGTCGTTAATGCCGCTCTCCACATTGAGGAGAAAACGCAATCGCCCGGGCACTTCTTTGCGGCCGACGATCGCGGCAGCAAAGACCGGGTCAGTGGGACACAGAATCGCGCCTACCAGCAAAGCGATTGTCCATGACACACCGGCAAACTTGTAAGCGAGCGCGGCGGTGATGAGCAACGTTAGCGGCAGACCCAGCAAGAGCGCGCGACCGGGCAGACGCCAGGCTGCGGCGATCTCGCTGACGCTTACCCGCGTTCCTTCGGTAAATAGCACACTGCAAAGCGCGGACTCCGCGATGAGGAGGACGAACTGCTCATGTGGATCCTTCGAGATAAGATTCAACGCGTCATGCCCGGCGACGAAGCCGGCGACGAGAAAGAGCACAGCCGTGGAAAGGACGCTGCGGCCCGCCAATTCCGAGAGCAGGACGGCAACGAGCAGAGTGACTGAAAAAATGAGTAACGTCATCATCGCCGATTTAGGCGCTCACCACGAAGACCAGCGCGAATCGGACTCTCACCGATTGCTGCTCTAGACGCGCTGCATAATGGGACAACTTCGGGCTTAATCTTTCA
>DASXOI010000085.1:0-3888 GCA_036494375.1 Candidatus Udaeobacter sp. | reverse complement strand
ATAGCAAAGATCGAACAGGCGTGATCGATGTAATCGGCCACGATCCGAAAACGGGGGAGGCGGTACTTATAATGAATGAGACTAACGAGTGGGACGGCTCGGATGAGCAACTGCTTTCGTTACAGGAGCGGTTCAATACCTACGCTTCATTTTTGCTCGATGGCGAAATGGTGGAAGCGCATCCGGAACTTTCCGGTAAACGAACACGAATCGAATTGCGTTGTGCGCACATGCCCGACGCGCGCGCGCTCGAATTGCTCGGCCACATCCATGATCAGTTGGAGTTCCAGGAAATCAGGCTGGAAGTGGTAGTGAGCGACTCCGAAGCTTGAAAAAGTTCAAAAACCGAGGACGGCGTCACATCATCGCGTGGCTTGATCGGTAAATCGTGCTACACCGCGTCCCTGCGCAGCGTTGGACCTTATACAAATCATGTCTCGACATAGTGCTCCCTCCATTTAGGATTTGGAATGGCACAAAGGAAGGAAACACCGACACCGCCTCCACCCGAGCCTCCTCCGCAGGGACCTACTTGTCAGTAGCCAGTGGGAATTCAGCATCGTTCTGGGAACGCCTTTTGAAAAAAAGGTGTCCTCTGTCGTGTGCTGCTGCTCCCGTTTAACTTCGCAGTAAGCTGAATCAACCGCTGCTGCTCTTCCATCACAATGCGCGGGACGTTTCTGCGAAAGGCCGTTAGCGTCCGAAGAATCGCCTGAATGATCTGAAGAAGCGGCCTGGAGCTGTGAGCGCTTTCTGAGTCCCATCCGGCACCTGTTGTGCAAATGGCCATTGCGAACCACCATGCACCTGGCAGGCACCAGTTGGTACCTTGTCGACAGGCAGATCAATATCATAAGCTGTACCAGCCGCCATGCAGCCGGTGGTGGCAAGTTGGTTGGAAATTGAACAAACCCTCGTGTGTTGCAATGGCATAGTGGGCTGCAACGGTTCGGCTGGATAATGTTGTGCCGCTTTGTTCATAACTTGAACCCAAACTGGCAATGCGAGCGCGGCACCATATCCGTGTGGAATGATCGTTGTCGGCTGATCGAACCCGACCCACACGCCACAAGTTAATGTGCTGGTATAACCGACGAACCAGGCATCCTTGTAATCGTTGGTGGTGCCGGTCTTGCCTGCCGCAGGCAGTTTGAATCCAAGTGAACGCGCACTGGCGGCTGTGCCCTGTGTTAGAACTGCTTCCATCAAGCGCGACGTCATCCAGGCTGCGCCAGGATCCAGCGCCGGTGTTGAGACGTGCGCGGCCCGATAAATTGGTTTGTGCTGCTGATCGTCGATGCGTTCGATGATGTAAGCCTGCTTGCGCGCTCCAGCGTTGGGAAAAATAGAATACGCAGCAGTGAGATCTTTCAGGTCTGTCTCGAATGAACCGATGTAGATGGCAGGACCATGCGGAAGGTTCTGAGAAATGCCGAGGTCGTTCGCCACCTTTTGCACCGCATTGAGGCCGGCGAATTGTCCGACGCGCACGCTCATCGTGTTGCGTGAATGGATGAGCCCGTACGAACAAAGCATGGTGCCTCCGTAGGTGCCGTCGGAATTTGCAGGCGACCAATTTCCCGCGCCTTCGATTTCACCGGGTTGAATTGGGCCATCGCTGATTGCCGAGCTCGGCAATAACCCGTGGCTAAAAGCAACCGTATAAACAAAGGGCTTGAACGCTGAACCGACCTGCCGGTTTGCCGGAGCCAGCGCCCGATTGAATTTGCTTTGCGCGTAATCGCGCCCGCCGACGAGTGCGCGGATGCCGCCGCTGGCATTGTCGATCACAACCACCGACCCCTCCAGATAAGGCATGGCCGAATCCGCTTCCCCGTTCTCAGGCGGTTTGTAATCGGCTTTGAACGGATGGTGAAAATTGGATTGATGCTCGATTTTCGTGAGTTGCTTCTCGAGCGCATCCTGCGCGGAATTTTGTACCGATGGATCGAGCGTCGTGTAAATGGAAAACCCTCCATCATCCATTTGGTCTTCAGTGAGGATCTGGCTTAATGCGCGCTGCACAGCGTCCATCGCATAATTCTCCTGGATCTGTGGCATTCGTTTCGGATGAGTGACGATTTTTGTTTTTTTGGCCTGCTCGGCCTGTGACGGCGTAATTTTTTTTAGTGCAACCATGCGGTCCAAGACCGCGTCGCGCTGGACCGCGGCGCCCTTGGGATTCTTCAACGGAGAGAAACGATTCGGGCTACGAATGAGGCCGGCCAGTAGCGCAGCTTCCGAGAGATTCAGTTTCGAAGCGTTCTTGCCAAAGTAAGCTTGTGAAGCGGTTTCGACTCCGTAACAACCGCTACCGAAATAAATGCGGTTAACGTATAGCTCGAGAATCTGTTGCTTCGTAAACTCGCGTTCGATTCGCAGCGACACCATTGCTTCCAGCAGTTTCCGGCTAAACGAGCGGCCACCCAGAGGAAGGCTGTTGCGCGCCAATTGCATCGTGAGACTGCTTGCGCCTTCCTTCGCCTTCATACTAACAACGTCTCGACTCAGCGCACGCAGCACTCCACGCCAATCAATACCTTTGTGGTCATAGAATCGAGCGTCCTCGCGCGCCAGCACAGCGGCGATGAATTCTGGTGAGACTTCGCTCAACGAAACCTTGAGACGATTCGCGCCTGCAAGACGGCTGTAAATTTTTCCATCGACATCATAAACGGTGCTTCGCTCCGGCATTTCTCCGACGTTTTTCATGTCAAAGGTTTGCGCCCATGTCCCGTAAAACAGAAAAATGGCGAACACACCGCCCGCCAACAAAAGAAGCAGCGTTACCTTCCAGCCGTAACGAACAAGGATATTTGCGCGCGCTTTCTTCGGACGTCGAACGCGAGCGAACACTTTCATTGGCTAGAAAGCAGACAATCTAGCCACACATCGCGTTGGATGAAAGAAAGCTGAACCGTTCGCAACGCGAAATACGAATTGCGAGGCGTCCCGTGAGACAGACGCACTGACGTTTCAAAGAAACGCCGTACAATGTCTACAAATTGAGTTTTACCGCGCCGTCGTGTTGCTCGTTTGCGCAGGCCGCGTTTGTCGGAACCTCGGTCGCGGCATCGCTGGCTTCCACCAGTTTGTTCTCCACGAGATAACGTTCGACTTCTTCGCCGCTGATGTCGGGGAGCATGTGGCCGTTGATTTCGACACTCGGCGAAAGCGGTTGCCCGCTTTTGGTTTCCATTTCCCAGCGGAATGCCGGGTTCTGAATGATGTCCTTCTCGGTATAGGGCAGGTTGTATTTGGCCAGGATAGCGCGGACACCGGCGCTCCAGCCACAATAGGTTTTCAAATACGCGGTAACTTCTGGCTTTTGCATCGGGAGAATATATCACAACTTTAAACTCTGTAATCTAGCGAGTGTGTCGAAATCGTCAGCGCTTCGCCTCCGCATAGCTTCGGATTTCAATCGTAGCAGGCGGTGAGATTGGCCGCTCAACACACAGCCATGACTGTTGAGGCGCACGATGCATATGAGTGAATGCTGTGAATCGCTTTGTAGTCGTCGGTCTGTTGATTTTAATCGGCGTCCTTCCTGCAGTGGGCAGAAAGAAAGCGACGTCAAAGACAAATGCGCCGAAGACGGCTGAGACCGAGGCGGCGACGCGGCTGCAGGTTTTTCTGGATCGCGCCAACTTCAGCCCGGGCAAGATCGACGGGCATTACGGAGATTTTACGTTGAAGGCACTTTCGCTTTACCGCGAATCGCGAGGAGAACAAGCGCAGTCCTCGCCGCCACAATCCCGCCGACATGCGAATGCCGCGCCTGACGTTTCTGGACTCGATCTAGGCAGTGTCGAACCGGTCTTCATTTCATACACCGTTACCGACGCGGATCTTCAAAGTGTTGGACCACTTCCGAGCGATGTTGCT
>DASXOI010000084.1:0-3664 GCA_036494375.1 Candidatus Udaeobacter sp. | reverse complement strand
ATTGGCAGCGTCCACAGCGCCCAAGCTGGTCCTGTCCGCACGGCGAGGAACGTGGCGAAAAGCACGGCGATTACCGCGAGGCACGTCGCACACAGGGTGGTGAAGGGCACAAGGAGAGCGGTGCACACTGCAGTGTACACGGTGACTCGATAGTCCAAACGACGATTGGATTCACAGTCTTTTCCTTTTTGCACAGCTGTCGCTGAGATGAGGGACGATTAGACGAAACACAGTTTCGAACGCAAACTGTTAGAAACTGTCGAATCGGGGTTCGTCTTTTCATTTCGGGGAATGATCGCACAATCGCTTTGGGGCCGTACAATAGTTTCGGCGCGGGGTCGTGAAATTGGCCTCCGCATTTTCGCGGCTCTTTTCATTTTCACTCTTTTCGTCGGCGGCGTTCAGCTCCGCCGGTGGACTGGGCAAAACACGCGGCATGTCCGTTATCAGCACGACATTGTAAATGCCTTTTATTGGGGACAAGAGACCCTGAAAGAAGCACACCGCTTATCGCCTGGCGACGCGGCTGCCAATTCGTGGACAGCATTATTTCGTGGATATCTTGCGCTCTACGATCGGGTGAAGGAAGAAGCGTATAACGACGATTACGGCCTCGATTATCCGCCACTGCGACTCCTCACCATGGCCATTTGGAGCAAAGAAGTGCGCGATGGATTTCCATGGGTCGACAACGAACATCCAAAACTTGTTAACCCTCTGTTGAAAATAAACCTGGTGTGCGAACTAGTTTCCGCCGCGGCGATTTTCTTTCTCGTCCGCCTGTGTGTGGAGCGCTCGGTGCACGCGCACTCAACCTGGCCGACGTGGTTATCGCGAGAACATCGCGCGTCAATCTGCGGTCTCGCCGCCGCCAGCGCGGCCTGGCTCGAGCCATCCATGATTCTCGATGCGCATGGCTGGCCGCAGTGGGATGCCTGGATTCTCCCGTTCTATCTCTTCGCTGCGCTCCTCGCTTTAAAGAATCGCTGGTTCTGGTGCGGATGTTTGCTGGCGTTGGGCGCAATGTTCAAAGGACAGCTGCTATTCGTGGTGCCGTTTTTTGTCCTTTGGCCATTATGGCAAAAACGATGGATGAGTGTGCTCCGCCTGCTGGCGGGATTCACGGGAATCGCAGCGCTAATAGTTTCACCATGGCTCCTCCGAACGACCGGCGCTTGGATCGCATTCGCCGCTGTAGCTGGCGCCAGTCTCCTGGTCGTGTTGCGATATAAGCTGCCGCACAAAGGCGCGTGGCTCGCCGGAATTCTCGGATCCGCCGCGTTTATAATCGGAGGATTCACCAGCGGAAGCTTCGCGTGGCTTGAGATCGGATTTCTTTATGGAACCAAGCATTATCCGTATCTATTCATCAGCTCTTGTTACAATCTTGCGTCTCTACTCGCCGCTGCTGGTTGGTCCCTGCAAGATGATTTGCTATCAGCTCATATCAGATCGGTTCACTTTCATCTCACGCTGCAATGGGCGTTGCGTCTGTTCTTCCTCGGCGCAGTCGCCTTATGTGCCCGTGGGGCGGCGCGGCAGCTGCGAAATCGCGATCCGCGTGTGCTAATTGCGATAACTGCACCGTGGTTGCTGATGTTCGCACTGCTCGGTCAAATGCATGAGCGCTATCTGGTGTGGGGCGCGGTCGTGAGCGCCGTTGCGTTAGGCGTCAGCGTTCGATTGAGCATTATTCATTTCATCATCTCAGCTGCGAGCACGGCGATGATCGTTCACGTGATGTTGGTCGATAAAAAGCTCGATCCGACGTTGCGCGCGATTGACGTCTTGCACGGCATTCGGCCCTACGCCTCCGTTTTGGTGCTTGTTTGTGTGGCTCTTTACTTCTGGGATGCGCTAGGTTGGTGGATGCCGACGTTTAGACGTGGAGGGGTTAAAACGGCCACTGCACCTTCGCTCGCGCTCGGGCCCAAGGCGGAGGAAGCGTGAATCTGGGCTAGCTCATTCGACCAAGCACAAAGATGAAATACGGCACGAGCACAATTGTCGGGAGGTAAGTGGGCCAGCTGATCTGGCCAGTGCGATCGCTGAATGCAAGCATTCGCGCATCGTCGAATCACTGTCGTCGATCGTAGTGGGGACACGAAATAATGCACAGATGACGTTACTCGGTCAGCCTGCCGCGTCGGCAAACGTCAAATACATCTGGTTACCGATCTACCCGATGACAAGCGCACTGTCGCCTGGTTCGGCATAGATCAATTGACCAAGCTCGTGCCTGTGCGGGTTCACCACGTACCCGACGGCTTCCCGTCAGATGTGTTCTTTGCTCGGGTAGTCACGATCAAAATAAAACACCCAGCACATCTGATGACGTGCTGGGCGCTCTACTCTGGCGACGTCCTACTCTCGCACGGCCTGTCGCCGTACTACCATCGGGGCTGCAGCGTTTCACTTCCGTGTTCGGAATGGGAACGGGTGGTGCCACTACGCTAATGTCACCAGAGCGGAGAAGCGGTTGCGCTGCTCGGCTCTGGTGGCGGCGCTTGGCGCCGCGGAGTTGGCAGGGCGGTTCGCCGAACCGCCTTGGCGATTGCGGTCAATCGCCGCTACCTAAAATTTCGAAAGAACAATCAGCTCTCAGTTTTGGGACTGATCCGCTGACATCTACATACAGGAAGAAGAATGAACTTTAAGGCTTCGTTTTGTTTTGAGATCTTTTCTCTCCTCTGTTTGCCGCTCCGCAAAAGCGCGGAACGGCTTAACAGAAAAGTAAAAGATCAAGCCGAACGGGTTATTAGTACTCCTGAGCTGAACACATTACTGTGCTTGTACCCGAAGCCTATCAACGTGGTGGTCTACCACGACCCTTCAGGGAGATCTCATCTTGGGACAGGCTTGGCGCTTAGATGCTTTCAGCGCTTATCCTTTCCGAACATAGCTACCCAGCGCTGCCGTTGACACGACAACTGGAACACCAGCGGTTCGTCAGACCCGGTCCTCTCGTACTAAGGTCTGAACCCCTCAAATCTCCTGCGCCCACAGTGGATAAGGACCGAACTGTCTCGCGACGTTCTGAACCCAGCTCGCGTACCACTTTAACCGGCGAACAGCCGGACCCTTGGGACCTTCTCCAGCCCCAGGATGTGATGAGCCGACATCGAGGTGCCAAACCCTGCCGTCGATATGAGCTCTTGGGCAGGATCAGCCTGTTATCCCTAGCGTACCTTTTGTCCGTTGAGCGATGGCAATTCCACGTTCAACCACCGGATCACTTGGACCTACTTTCGTATCTGCTCGACGTGTGTGTCTCACAGTTAAGCTGGCTTATATCCATGTACTCGACACCTGATTGCCAACCAGGTTGAGCCAACCTTCGTACTCCTCCGTTACTCTTTGGGAGGATACCGCCCCAGTAAAACTAGCCGGCTGCCAGTGTCCCTTTCCCGGTTAGACGGGCAAAGGTTAGTTATTCCAATTCCGAAGGGTGGTGTTTCATTGGCGACTCATGCTACCCCAAAAGGCAGCAATCAAAGTCTTCCACTTACGCTAAGCATCAAAATCGAAACAACAGTAACAGCGTGTAGTAAAGGTGCATAGGGTCTTTCCGTCCTACTGCGGGTAGGCGGCATCTTCACCGCCACTACAACTTCGCTGAGCTCCTCGTTGAGACAGCGGTCAACTCGTTACACGATTCGTGCAG
>DASXOI010000083.1:0-6792 GCA_036494375.1 Candidatus Udaeobacter sp. | reverse complement strand
CGAAATCGCGCAAGAAGAAAAGCGAATGATTTCGGCGTTCTTAAATAGCGTCAAGATACCAGAGCTGCGCCGGCGCATTTTGTTTACGCTGGCCGTAATTGTGGTTGTGCGTTTGGGGGCGGCGATCACGACACCGGGTGTGAATCAGGGCGTTTTGCAAGAATGGTTTCGCACTTCGCTCAGCCAGCGCACCGGAGGCGGTCTAGCCGCATTGTTTAATTTGTTCAGCGGCGGCGCGCTGGAAAACTGCGCGATCTTTTCTCTCGGGATCATGCCGTACATCAGCGCGTCAATTATGATGCAGCTGCTGACTGCAGTGATTCCGCAACTCGGCAGGCTGGCGCGCGAAGACGGTGGGCGTCAGAAGATCATGCAGCTGACGCGCTACACGACATTAGTGCTGTGCATTTTCCAGGGTTATCTGCTGGCACTTTCCTTTCAGCACCCGGAATCGTATCACACGATGTTGCCCGGAATTACTGACACCATCAGGCAACTTGGTGTCCCGCTTGTGGACGATCTTGGTTGGAAATTCCGAATCGTCACAGTGGTCTCCCTAACGACCGGCACATTGGTTTTGATGTGGTTGGGCGATCAAATCACAGAGCGTGGTATCGGCAACGGCATCTCTCTCATCATCACGATCGGAATTGTTGCGCGACTGCCCGCTGCGCTGGTGCAGGCCTGGAAGACTTTTGTTCCATCCGGGCAGGGAGCGAGCCAGGTGAACCCGATGGTGCTGGTGCTGCTGGTGGTGGTGCTCATCTTTGTCATCGCCGCAGTGATCGCAATTACGCAAGGCGTCCGTAAAATCACTGTTCAGTACGCGAAACGCGTAGTCGGGCGGAAAATGTACGGCGGGCAAACTCAATACATGCCCCTGAAAGTGAATTATGCCGGCGTCATGCCGATCATCTTTGCGTGGGCGCTGCTTTTGTTCCCGGCGACGATCGTTAGCTATGGCTTCAAGAACAGTCCCACTGCGAATCGCATTGCTGCAGCGCTTTCGACTGGATGGCCGCATTATCTCGCTCTTGCGGCAATGATTTTCTTCTTCAGCTATTTCTGGGTCGCCACGCAATTTCAACCCAGCCAAATCGCGGACGACCTGAAGAAATACGGAGGTTACATCCCAGGTGTTCGACCGGGAAAGCCGACTGCGGACTTCCTCGATTACACCATGACGCGCCTGACGTTTGCCGGCGCAATTTTTTTAACGCTGATCGCGGTCTTCCCAAGCTTGCTTAGCCAATGGTTGAACGTGCCAGTGATCACGGCTCAGTTCTTCGGCGGCACGAGCCTGTTAATCATTGTGGGCGTCATGCTCGATACGATGCGTCAAGTGGAGACGCACCTGATTCAGCGGCATTACGACGGATTTTTGCGCAAGGGCCGAATCCGCGGGCGTTCATTTGATCGCGCTGCATACGCGCGCGGCGAAGCAGTGGGCAGTGGCACCCTCATCTGGTTTGGTGTGGGTATTGCCGTGCTCGTGATTGCAGGGGTCGCGATCTTCCTCTATGGGCGATAGGTGAAAAGGCGGCTTGTTCTTCTCGGTCCGCCCGGTTCCGGCAAAGGAACCCAGGCGGAAATGATTACGCGGCACTTCGGCATTCCCGTGACTTCGCCCGGAGCGATTCTGCGGCGTGAACGCGACTTAGGGACACCGCTGGGGCAGGAGACTGCCGAAGCGCTTCGCAGCGGCGGACTGGTCTCGGACAAAATCATCATCGAACTAATCGAGGACTGGTTGCGCTTGCATGGTGGCCACGGATTCGTTTTCGATGGATTTCCGAGAACATTGCCGCAGGCTGAAAGTTTGATGTCGATGTTGACGAAGTTACGCACGGCCCTGGACCTTGCGATCTGGCTGGAGGTATCGGAAGAGACTGTGCGCGATCGTATCACCGGTCGGCTTCAATGCGGCGAGTGCGGTTTCACGACGAGTTCGTCGAGCGCTCAGTTCGCTAACCGTCCAGTATGTCCGTATTGCGACGGCCGATTGGAGCGACGCAACGACGATGATCTGGGCGTGTTGCAAACACGGTTGCAAGAGTTCCACACCAAGACCGAGCCGCTGGGAGCTTTCTACAAAAAGGTATCGATCCTGCACCGGATTAATGGCAACCGCGATCGCGATGCGGTCTTTGCCGACATTTCTCGATTGATTGAAGACAAGACGGCGAAATGATTCCGATCAAGAATGCCAAGGAAGTAGAGAAAATGCGCCAGGCATGCCGCACCGCCAGCGACATCCTCCACCGGGTTAGCGATCTGATTCGTCCTGGAATTACAACCAAAGAGGTCGACCAGGCAGCCGCAGATTTCATGAGCGAAGCGGGTGTGAAGAGCGCGTTTCTGGGTTATCGGCTGGGGCATCGTGTCTTTCCCGGGAACATTTGCATCTCCCTTAACGACGAAGTGGTCCACGGTATTGGGAGCCAGCGGCGCATTCAGTATGGCGACGTCGTGAAGCTAGACATCGGGATTATTCAGGATGGTTGGGTTGGCGATAACGCTACCACTGTTCCGGTTGGAATTATTGACGAGCGCACCGACCAGTTGCTGCGCGCGACCGAAAACGCGCTCGCGCGCGCAATCAGCGCAGCCCATGAAGGCCGGCGAGTGGGGGATATCTGCGCGGAAATTGAGGACGAAGCGCGTGAATATGGTTTTTCGGTGGTGCGCGAATTTGTTGGGCACGGTGTTGGACGCAAAATGCATGAGGAACCCCAAATCCCAAATTACGGCAAACGCGGCAGCGGACCAAAACTGAAAGCCGGGATGACGCTCGCGATTGAGCCGATGATTAACATCGGCACGTCCGATGTCCGATTGCTCGACGATGGCTGGACAGTATGCACCGCGGATGGCCTGCCGTCGGCGCACTTCGAGCACACGGTTCTGATTACGAAGGAGGAGGCCGAAATTCTGACATGGCGCGCAAACACGCAATTGAAGTAGAGGGCACTGTCGTCGAGTTGCTTTCGAACACCATGTTCGCATCGACATTCGGGAGGCTTTCGCGTGCTGGCACATATCTCCGTCAAAATGCGTCTGCATTTCATTCGCATGTTGCCAGGAGACAAAGTTATGCTAGAGGTTTCACCCTACGATTTGTCGAAAGGGCGAATTATTTATCGCCAAAGATGACAACCCGGCGTGCGGCCGCGGTTTTCGTTAATTATGAAAGTACGACCATCAGTAAAAAGACTTTGTGCGAGTTGCAGGATTGTGAAGCGCAAAAACGTTGTGCGCGTGATCTGCAAGAACCCGCGGCACAAGCAGAGACAAGGGTGATTACTGAGAAGTGATTAGTGATTTGTTATGCCAAGACTATTAGGAGTTGAAATTCCAGCAGACAAGCGCGTCGAGGTATCTCTGACGTATATCTACGGAATCGGTTTTAGCACTGCGAGGCGCATTCTCGAGCAGACGGATATCGATCCAAATATCCGGGCGAAAGATCTTACGCCGCAGCAGTTGAATGAGATCATTCACGCAATCACGAACAACAAGCTTAAAATCGAGGGAGATCTGCGCCGCGACGTGCAAGGCAATTTGAAACGTCTACAGGCGATCAATTCTTATCGCGGCATCCGTCACCGCAAGGGTTTGCCTGTGCGCGGTCAACGCACTTCAACAAATGCGCGGACGCGTAAAGGACCTCGCAAAACGGTCGGCGTAATTCGCAATCCGGACGCCAAAGCCGGCAAAGTTTAACCGATCGATTCACATGGCTGAAGAAACGAATTCCCCAAGTCCGGACGACACAAAAGCGCAAGGCGAAGCTGGTGAAACGCAATCGGCCTTTGCCAAAGATTCAGCTCCGAAAGCCGAAGCGGCCACCGAGGGAGCTCCAAAAGCCGAAGCAGCGCCTAAACGTCCGCCGACAAAGAAGACAGCAAAGCCAAAGAAAGAACAGGCAGCGCCTGCAGCCGGAGCGTCCGAAAATCTTTCCCTATCCACCGAAGAGGTTGATAAGCCGAAGATCGTCAAAGCCAAAGGAAGCAAGAACGTTCATTCAGGCGTTGCGCATGTGCTTGCCACGTTCAACAACACGGTCGTCACGATTACTGATCTGAAAGGCAACGTGATCGGTTGGTCGAGCGCCGGGAAGGTTGGTTTCAAAGGTTCGCGCAAAAGCACCGCTTATGCTGCCCAAATGGTGGCTCAGGATGCCTCGCGCCAGGCAATGGGCCATGGACTCAAAGAAGTGGAAGTGTTGGTCAAAGGACCAGGAGCAGGACGCGAATCCGCCGTGCGCGCTTTGCAGGCGATCGGTCTCGACCTCACGGTGATTCGCGACGTTACGCCAGTGCCGCACAACGGTTGTCGTCCCCCAAAGCAACGCCGCGTCTGATGAAAACGCTTCAACACTTTAACGCTTTAACGCTTTAACGCTTTAACGAATCCAATGGCCAGATACACAGGACCAAAAACGAAAGTAAGCCGACGTTACGGCGTGCCGCTCTTCGGCTCGTCGAAGGCATTGGAGCGGAAGAATTATCCACCCGGCATCCACGGTCCGAGAGGTTCCCGACGCAAGCAATCCGATTACGCGATTGCCCTCGGTGAAAAACAAAAACTGCGTTACCAATACGGACTGCTTGAAAAACAGTTCCGGCGCATTTTCCAGCGTGCGTTGCGCAAGCGTGGTGTAACCGGCGAAACTCTTCTCCAGTTGTTAGAAACGCGACTCGATAACGTGGTTTTTCGGCTTGGGTTCGCAAACACTCGCAGCGCAGCGCGCCAGCTTGTGTCCCATGGGCACGTGCTCGTGAACGGGCATCGCGTTAACGTCGCTTCTTATAATGTGAAAGCTGGCGACGAAGTTACAATCAAAGACAAACCGAAATCGCGACAGCTCGTGCTGCGAAATCTCGATCTCACTCAGATTGCTCCCGTGCCCGACTGGCTCACAGTCGATCGGGACGGTCTCAGCGGCAAAGTCGCGCGCATCCCATCCCGGGAAGAAATGCAGCCGATCGTCAACGAACAGCTCGTCGTCGAGCTGTATTCGCGCTAAAAGCGCCTCGCGATGTGCTCCTTTCATCCGGAGCGTTCTCAGGATAAAAGCCGAGTTAGACGAAGATTTTCGTCTAATTCTCGTTAGGTGTATGTTTCCACGCGCCGCCCTGGTGATCCTCGGACTGATCCTGCTCGTCATCGTTTTTGTTGCCGTCAGAGCCTTTACAGGCGGTCCTTTCAAGTGGTCGGCTGATCAGATGAACACAGGATCGGCGTACATGAAATCTCTCAAGCAGGACGACGTGCAACCATGGATAGACCGAACTCAGAAGTTGCTGTCCGAATATGATCCGAAATCACAGTCGATCGGGGTTTACGGTATGGGAGGCAAGCCGATCCCACGGGATCTACAGCGGCTGAAGATTATCCGCATCGACATTTCGCCGGATCAGGTCCGCTATGTTTGGATGGGCGGCATAGGCCGTCGGATCGATTTGGAAGTCGAGCGTCTCCCCGACGGCAGTTTCACGCTAAATGCACATTACAGCGACACGGACAGTGAAGTAATTTGGCCCAGAACACCTAACCAAACGCTGGAGCGAACCGTTGACCGGCGCGAAAATTTACTTTCGATGACTTCAACATCGACGTTCGCAGCAACGCTCGCTATCGTCAGCGGTCGCTCAGCTTGTTCTCGTTAGATGGTGAACGCTTCTTGTCTTATAGTTGCGGCAACCGCAGCACTCCTATGTGCCTGCGCCAGCGCGCCGATCGAGACTCAGTACCACACGACAGGTGTTCGATTCCAGGAATGGACAGAGATTCGAGCGGCGATACGGAAGGTGACGTCATCGCCAGTGACTGGTTGCAGTCGGCCTGTAGGTTCTCCAGGACGAGGTCCGGTTACGGTGTGGACTGAAGACCGCAAAACATATCTCGCTTCGAAAGCGAATGGGAAGTGGAATTTCCAAGAGGTCTTCATTGTTGGATTGCAGCCGGCCATCTAACAAATCGATGAAGCCAACGGCCCCATTTCGAAATAAGTTCAGTGTGTTTGCCACGACACCCTGCCGTGGCTTATCTCTGTCTCGTTAGACCTCATGCGTTGTCGTGTCGCAATAGCTCTTCTCACGTATCTTGTTAGCATGAGTCCCGCACAGGAGCCGAAGAAACCAGCCGACGAGGCGGGGCGAGATCTGCGCACAATGTTTCTCACCATGCCGGCTGAGAAGGCCGGCATTGAACGTTCCAGCGAGTTTCCACGCGTTTGGGCCGTGGCGATGGACTGGCCGATCGACCAGCAGATCGCCACGCTCGCAGCGCTCGCTGATGGCAGCGCAAGCCTATACACGACCGGCACGTTCGGTATCATCGGCGGGATAAACAACGAGAACGTACGGACTGCCGCCAAAGCGCTCGTGAAAAAAGCCGAGCGCTATTATGACGCCTCTGCTTCCACCAACGACTTGTCTTATCCACCGCTAGATCACGTGCGCTTCTACTTCCGCACGTTTGAGGGGGTGCGCATGATCGAGGTCACTCTGCTATCAGTCACAGATGAACGCGGTCGATACTCTGATCTCTTTGATCTCGCGCAGGATGTTATTGGCCAGCTCAGGATGGCCAGCGCGAAACCCGGTGAATGAGGTCTAACCAGGCGAGAGGGTGTGTGATAACTCGACGAAGCTTTTGTGTTAGCGGAGTGAGTCGGGGTGAGTGAAGGCCGGGTGCGGACTTTTGCGATTAAAGAGCTTAAATGACAAGCTGGATCTGCGGATAAAGCTTGACTGGGACTGGAGAAGGTCGCCTGGGAGGCTAAGA
>DASXOI010000082.1:0-1702 GCA_036494375.1 Candidatus Udaeobacter sp. | reverse complement strand
AAAGCGGCAGGCCCGGCTCCGCGCTCAGGCGCGGCCGCTCGGGAAGAGCCTTTTTCGCGACAAACCGTACGTGTTCGGTCGGCACGCCCGCGCCGAGGTGCGCGCTTTTCGTCGCCACGAAAAGGCCGCTGCCTGACCCATCAACACCTATGACTAGTACTCCGTCAGAAGCGCGTTCATCGTTCAAATGCGAGGCGGACAGCCAACCCCCAAACCAGCCCCAACACGACAAAATCTCTGACCCATATCTTCGCCTCGGGGTCATTTATGTCTCGACGGCACAAGAATGCGGGGCTCGGTTGTATCCCAGAGCGAGTTACCGATGTCCGGATCGGGCATTTTGGAAATGTCTGATCCCGCGGCTCGCGTTGTGAATGCCAAAGGGATTGACCGCTTGCGTCTGCTCCAGTTGGTCCTGGAATGTCGCCATGCATTCCAACGTGAAGGAGCCGCTGGGCTGGTTTCACGATCAGGACTTCGGTCCCACGCCGGTGCGCCAGAGGCTCGCCGAGATTCATTCCGTCTTTGGCTACCAAAGACAAACACGTCTCAGAAAAAAATAACGGGCCGTATTTTGTAGCTATTTATAAATGTCTGGTGTGGGCCAATTAGAACAGTCCAACTGGGGTCTAGCCACAAAATCAATGAACCCCTTCGTCACCGTCGCGGGATCTTACTTCAGGCGGACAAGAAGGCGCTCTTAGAGGCTGTCCTACAGGAAATCTCGGCCACCGCAGACACACGCCATCCCTTGGCCCATTTGCTGAGTCGATTAAGATTCGCCCGGCGGTCTCCGATACACAAGTTTTTCAAAAAATTGCGCTCGCGATCCGGATAGGTGAAACAGATGTATGCGCCCGACATATCCAACGGACCTGACGGACACAGAATGGGAAATCGTCCGAACCTTCATCCCTACCCCTGTCTATGTGCCGAATTTGGAGGAGCCGAAATACTCGCGTCGCGACATCATCGATGGAATCTTCTATCGTGAGCGCACCGGGTGCCAATGGCGAAACTTGCCACACGACCTTCCGCCGTGGAAACAGGTGTTCGAATATTTCCGCAAATGGAGGAACGACGGAACGATTGAGGCGTTGCACGACGCTCTCCGGGCACAAGTACGACATCAGACTCCGCATGCCGACGGAACAGCTCGATCCGAGTCTCCCACGGTATGCATTTTGGACAGCCAGAGCGCCAAAACCAGCGAGGAAGCGGAGCAGCACACCCGCGGCTACGATGCGGGGAAGAAGATCAAGGGCCGCAAGCGCCACATGGTCGTCGATGCATTGGGGTTGTTGCTTGCGTTGCGGGTGACAACAGCATCGGTACAAGATCGCGACGCGGCCCTCCCGCTCTTCAAAGAGGTCAAGAGGACATTTCCTTCTCTTCAAGTTGCATTTGCAGATGGCGGGTATCGTGGTGAAGTAAAATCGCTAATCGAGGTAGAGACACAAATGCGAGTTGTAATCACGTTGCGGAGCGACACCCAAAAAAAGGATTCGAACCTCTCCCGATTCGCTGGATCGTTGAGCGGACATTCGGATGGCTGAATCGATATCGCTTATTGTCGAAAGAATTCGAGCGAACCATCGTTTCAAGCGAATCCGACATTCAACTATGTATGATACGTCTCATGACGCGCCGCCTGGCATTTGGCTGAGTTATTGCGGCCTTTTCCTGTAGGACAGCCTCTTAG
>DASXOI010000081.1:0-5274 GCA_036494375.1 Candidatus Udaeobacter sp. | reverse complement strand
ACTTCTTACGAGTGACGGCAAAGGATCGAGCAGAATATTGTCATTCCGAGCGAAGTCGAGGAATCCCGCAGCTTAACCGTACGAGCAGTTCCACGGGATCCTTCGACTCTGCTTCGCTTCGCTCATGATGACGGGTTTGGCGAGCGAGAGCGGTAACGTTTTCTATAAGCCGCGCTACAATCCGAGTTTCTTCTCAATCTCTTTCACTCGCGCGACGAGTTTCCCGAGTCGACGAACCCAGGCAATCTGTTCCTTTGCTTCTGCAAGCGGCACGGCCGGCGACGCCCACCATGCCCCGCCACTGATATTTTTGGAGATGCCGCTTTGCGCGCCGATAGCGGTATTATCACCAATCTCGATATGCCCAATGATACCAACCTGTCCGCCAATCAGGACGCGCTGGCCGATCTGGACACTGCCGGCAATTCCGGTCTGCGCTGCGACAACGGTATTTTTGCCGATCACAACGTTGTGCGCGATCTGCACGAGATTATCAATCTTCACGCCTTGTTGGATCCACGTCCGGCCGAACCGCGCGCGATCAATAGCTGTGTTCGCGCCGATCTCGACGTCGTCGTCAATTTGAACAATCCCGAGTTGCTGAATTTTTTGGTGGCGGCCACCGACCATTTCGAAACCAAATCCGTCAGCTCCGATGACAGCGCCGCTGTGAATGATTACGCGCGAGCCAATCTGGCTTCGCTCGCGAATTGTCACATCCGGATAAATGTGACACGCGGACCCAATCACCGTCTCGTGCCCGATATAGCTGCCTGCTCCTATGATCGTGTCCTCGCCGATTTTCGCTCGGGGTTCGATGACCGCTAATGGCTGAATCGAAACGCGCTCGCCGAGTTGAACACTTGGATCGACGATCGCGCTGGGATGAATACCGGGCGTAAAGGTAATCGGCTTCGGTGCGAATTCGAGCACGACCTGCTCGAACGCCTTGGTCGGATTGGAAACGCGAATCTGCGCCGCACTAACCGAGTCAGAAAAATCCGGCGGAACAAAAATGGCTGATGCGCGAGTTTTGCGCAGCAGCCCGATATACTTTCGATTTGTGAAGAAGCTGATTTCTCCCGGTGTTGCTTCGCTGAGCGATGCCGCGCCTGTGATCTTCAGCGTCGAGTCGCCGACTAATTCGCCGCCAGACAGTTCGGCCAATTGCTTAACAGTCAAACTCATCGGCAAGACGGTAAGAGAAGAAGAATTCGCGAGCCAGATTAAATGGTAGGGAGGGACCGCCGGGCCGTCCGCATATTCGGCGGTCGCGCCCTGCCGACGGCGGTTTGATCCATCACCGGTTCGAGCTTTGATTCCAGCGAGGCGGGCGTTTTTCGATAAAAGCTTGCACACCCTCCAGCGCTGCTTCGTCCATCATATTGCACGCCATGATTTGACTCGCCGCGCCGTACGCGTCTGCGATGCCCAGCTCGGCCTGCCGATAAAAAAATTCTTTTCCCATTGCGACTGCGACACGTGGTTTACTGACGATCGCAGCGACTAGCCTCTCGAATTCGGCGTCCAGTTGTTCGGGTTCTGCGATGCGGTTGACCAAGCCACGCGCTTTTGCGTCCTGCGCACTGATGAATTCTCCCGTGACCAGCATTTCGAAAGCCTGCTTGCGCAAAACGTTTCGTGAAAGTGCTATGCCAGGCGTGGAACAGAAAAGGCCGACGTTTACCCCGCTCACGGCAAACCGGGCAGTGCTAGAAGCAACGGCGAGATCGCACATCGCGACTAACTGACAGCCAGCGGCCGTCGCGATTCCCTGGACGCGCGCGATTACAGGCACCGGCAATCGCTGGATCGTGAGCATCATCTCGGAGCATCGAGCGAAAAGCCGCTCGTAGTACTCCAGCGATGGCTCGGCGCGCATTTCTTTGAGATCGTGACCTGCGCAAAAAGCTTTGCCCTCGGCTGCAATGACAACTACACGCACCGATTTGTCGGACGCGATCGCGTCGAATTCCCCCTGCAACTCGGCGAGCATCGCTTCAGATAGAGCGTTAAAGGCTTGCGGCCGATTCAGCGTCAACCTTACCACGCCGCGCGCATCCTGAGTTCGCAAGATGAGGGGCTCTTCCTCTTCGGACATTTTCGCACGCGATGCCGACTCGATGTTTGCTGTAGAAGCTTTCACAGCTCTGTGACCGTTAAACCGCTACTGCCGAAACTCCAAACCTGAAATTCGAAAAATTTAGTTTCCGTTTCCCACGGTCGGCAACATCATCATTCGAAAGATTGCGTCATGATAAAACTCGCAGCGCTTACTGATTCTGGAGAGCGCACGCGGCTCGCGTGCTGGCGATGGCGTCCTCGCCAGCGCGAACTTTTTCTGAGTGGATTTAATGAGGCACTAAGATTTCGGCGAGGCCGCCGAAACGAGCACGCGAGCCGCGTGCGCTCCTCAGAATGAAAATCATTGCGATCGCTAATCAAAAAGGCGGGGTCGGGAAAACGACTACGGCCGTGAATCTCGGCGCCGCTTTGGCGGAATTGGGCAAGCGAATTTTAATTGTCGATCTCGATCCACAAGCAAATGCCACCAGTTCGTTTGGTTTGCAGGGAGCGGAGGACATCAGTCTTTATGAGCCGCTGCTCGGTGAGGCTTCAATTACTGAAAAAATCTTGCCAACCCGACGCGAAGGCCTGTTCATCGTGCCCGCAGATCTCGATATGGCCGGCGCCGAAGTGGAGATTGCACGGATGCCAAATCATCTCACGCGCCTTGCGGAAACTTTGAAACCGTTGCACACCGACCAGACATTCGATTTCGTTTTCCTGGATTGTCCGCCGTCGCTTGGAATTTTGATGAGTAACGCGCTCGCCGCTGCAGACGAGCTGCTAACTCCGATCCAATGCGAATATTTCGCCCTCGAAGGGTTGGTTAAGATTGTGCGCCTCATCGAGCAAGTACTGGACTCGGGCGCGAACGATCGTCTCGAGCTAGGCGGGATTGTTATGACGATGTTCGATGCGCGGACCAGGCTTGGCCAACAGGTCGTCGCTGACGTGCGAAAACATTTCGGTGAACGCGTTTATGAGACTGTGATCCCGAGGAGCGTTCGGTTGAGCGAGGCGCCGAGCTTTGGGAAATCGATTCTGGAATACGCTTCGAGCGGACCTGCCGCGCAAGCATATCGAGCGCTGGCGCGCGAGTTCATAAAGCGTCACGGTTCGCCAGCCACTGTTCGCGAGTTATCGCATACACCAGCGCCGGAAAACCGCGAAACCTAATTTCCTTTTCAACGTTCATTCCATTTTTCTCTGCCACGCGACGTGACGGGATATTTTCCGGGTGAATTAGCGAAATCACTCGTGGCAGTTTTAAATCGGCAAAGCCGTGATCGCGCATGGCGCGCGCCGCTTCAGTGATGAGGCCGCGATTCCAGTAATCGGGATGCAGTCGGTACCCTAGCTCAACTTCTCCCGGCACTTCAGGATGATGAAGAAAACCGCAGTAACCGATGACAGCGTGTTCGCCACGCGAAAGAACGGCAAACTGCGACGGCATACCCGCGAGATCCCAGTCCATCACCTTCTCGATAAACTCCACCGTCTTCTTTCGTTCGGTGAAAGCGCCTAACGAGAAGCGCATGAAATCGGGATTCGCGAATAACTGCGCCATCGCCTCGACGTCTTCTCGACCGAAGGAGCGTAACATCAGTCGTTCGATTTCAAGCTGCACGGTAGGGACGCCGCGCTGCGGCGTCCGATAGCGCAGGGCGCTGTCCCTACCTTATCAGTCCGTGCAGTGATGGCTATCTCTCCGACATACGAGCGTGGTCCGAGTTGCGATTCATAATCGGGAGATGCGAACGAATGACAAGGAATACGCGCGACCAGCGCAGCCGCCGGCGACATCAAGTCTGGCCACAATGCGGGAAGCAGCCGCTCATTGCACTGCATGTCATTTGTACAAACAAGCGACCCAAACTGTTTTTGGCGAAGGGCCGAAGCGCGCGGCGATGATGCTCATTGGTGAACAGCCGGGCGATTACGAAGATGTGGCGGGCAAACCATTCGTTGGTCCGGCTGGGAAAATTATGGATCGCGCGCTGGAAGAAGCCGGAATCGATCGATCGCAGGTTTACGTGAGCAACGCGGTGAAACATTTTAAGTGGGAACCTCGTGGCAAACGCCGCATTCATCAGAAGCCTAACTCGCGCGAAATCGCAGCATGCCGTCCCTGGCTGGAAGCGGAACTGCGGATCGTTAAGCCCAATCTTGTCGTAGCGATGGGTGCGACAGCGGCGCAAGCCATTTTTGGCCCGGGATTTCGCGTGACGCGCGAGCGTGGCAAGGTATTGTCCTCGAAGCTCGCGCCAAGGGTGCTCGCGACTGTTCATCCATCATCGCTTCTTCGCCAACCCGACGAGGCGTCGCGCGAACGCGAATACAAGCATTTTGTGTCGGATTTTCGCGCTGCATTACGCGCAGCTAGCGAAGAATAACCGTTCTGTCATGTCGAGCGAAGTCGAGACATCCCGCGACGTTATCTGAGGGCTCTGCCACGGGATTCCTCGACTCCGCTCGGAATGACGATTTGTTAGACGGTTTGATCAGGCGATCCCCGCTGTATCCCGCGTTTTGTATTCTGCTACGAAGCGCTTGCGGAATTGACTGAATGTCCCGCGTTCAATTTCTGTGCGTGCCTGGCTCATCAGGTTCAAATAAAAATGCAAATTGTGCAGCGTGACCAAACGAAGCCCGAGAATTTCCTCCACCTTAATGAGATGGCGAATGTAGCCGCGCGTGAATTCCCGGCAGGCGGGACACGCGCAGTTTTCTTCGATGGGCCTTTTATCCCGCGCGAACTCCGCATTTTTTAAATTGAGCGTTCCTGCGGCTGTAAACGCCGTTCCATTTCGAGCGAGGCGCGTTGGCAACACACAATCGAACATGTCCATCCCGCGCGCGACCATTTCCAGCAATTGCGGCGGCGTGCCGAGTCCCATTGCGTAACGCGGTCTGTCCGCAGGCAAAAATGGTTCCGCCGATTCAACCGCACGCATCATTTCCTCTTCTGGTTCGCCCACGCTAACCCCGCCGATCGCGTAGCCGTCGAAATCAAGATCGACAATCTGTTGCGCGTTTTCCTTGCGCAGATCCTCGAACGTGCCGCCTTGAATTATTCCGAAGAGGAGCTGGCAATCGATTGCTGATTGCCGATTGCTGATTGCTGACTCTTCAGTTGGGCGTTGGACGTTGGGCGTTGGACGTTCAGCGTTCTCTTGTTTCCGCTGTTTGCATCTCTTTGCCCAGCGC
>DASXOI010000080.1:0-5350 GCA_036494375.1 Candidatus Udaeobacter sp. | reverse complement strand
CCTGATCGGCGTGCGTTCTGCTCACGAAGGCCGCGCCAAGCTTTCCGCCGAAACATTAAAGCGCCGATTGAGCGAAGCGTTGCCCGAAGAATTCATTTTAGGCGATGCAACCCCCGCGCCACTGGAAAAATTACAAGGGCACTTTCGTTTTCACATCTTGATCCGCGGTGAAGCCATCGTTCGTCTCAGCCGTCTCCTTCGCCAAACTCTCGACAAACTACCCTTCCCTGAAGACGTCACTGTGACCGTCGACGTCGATCCATATCAGTTGTTGTAATTCCTGGCGGTCGCCGCGGCGACCTGGCGATCACGCCCTCGCGATCGCGAACTTTTCCGGCCCTGTTAAATGAATGCAGAAAGCATTACGCATCCCTCCGCAACGAGACTACCTGCTTAACCACAGACTGACAGAGGAAAAAGTTTCGGCGAAGCCGCCGAAACCAGCACGCGAGGCGCGTGCGCTCCCCAGAATTTCGCCTATCGCAGGTCCGCTTTACGGCAGAATCGCAAATACACGCGCGGGAAAACCGGATCCGCCTTTCGGTTTGGGAAAACTGACCACGACCAGCGCGCCGGCTTCGGGGACTTGATCGAGATTCGTGAGCAGCTCGATTTGATAATGATTCGTGCCCAAGATGTAAGTCTCCAGCGAGTAATCATCTTTACTCGCGGCAATCCCCGGATCGGTATCGGTGGTTTCATGGCCTGACGCTGTGATTTTGCGATCCTCGTAGAGATATTTCAGCGCGGGGAGACTCCAGCCGGGATAATGCGCGACGCCGTTCGCATCTTTGTTCTCCATTTTTGCATCGTCAGGCCAACGCTTTGACCAATCCGTGCGCATCGCCACAAACGCGCCGGCGGGGATTTGGCCATGATCTTTCTCCCACTTTTTCACGCGGTCGAGCGAGAGAGTGTAATCAGGATTTTTCGCGGATTCCTCGTGCACATCAATAACGACCAGCGGCAGGAGCATTTCTTTTGGGTCTATCTGGTCGAGGGTGCGCAAGCCTTTAATGAAATGTGCCGGCGGATCTACGTGCGTGCCCCATTGGCCGACGTGCGTGAACAGTTCCGAGAAAAAACCGGAGCCCACCGTATCCGGACGCTTGTCCGCCGCGGCGGATCCGTCCTTTGGCGAATCGTACCAGTAAATTGTCTTACGCGTTTCATCCGGAAAACCGGGCCAACGCGGAATTCCCGGCGCAAACTCGTGTGTGAGGTCGACGTATTTCTTGGAAGCGAGCACCTTCTGGATTTGCCAAAGCGGTTTATCATCCGCACCGAACACCGCGGAACTCACAAAAAACAAAATCGGCGCCAGGACGCGCGCGCACTCCCAAAGCTTCGCGAAATAAAGGGTTCGCGGTTCACTTTTGCGCGAAGCGCTCTTGGAGTGCGATGCGTCCTCGCATCGCTTTAGCGTGGTCTCGTTCTGCATTCCCAACTTTGTTAAAGCATTTCGGAGCAATCCGCTAATAACTTTGAATAACCTTGAACAACTGCCGCTCGTTTTTTGACAACGAACGTTTGTCGTTCCAACGCACAGGTATTATCAACAGCTCATTTGCACCCAAATTTGAGAGGGCAACCGCCGAGACAGATCGCTGTTATTCACGCCGCTAAGAAGAAGAAATTCTTTAGACAAAAATTCAAATCATCTTCTTGAGGTGTGAACAAGTTCTGTAACTAACCGATGAAACCATTTCGTGTTCTCGATCCAAATTCTCCCGAACGCGTTGCGTGCGGTGTTTGTGCATTAGGCGTCATGACCAAAGCGCCACAAGCCGGGCGAGTGAAAACGCGATTAGTCCCACCATTAACACCAGAAGAAGCTGCGGAACTCAACAAATGTTTCCTGCGCGACACAGCGGTTGCGATTTCGAGTGTCTGTATCAGTCGCCGTGCGGACGACGCACGCAAGGCAGCTTGCGGTATCGCCGTTTACACTCCGGTCGGCGTTGAGTCGGCTTACAAAGATATTCTCTCGACCGATTTCAGTTTGTTGCCGCAACGCGGCGAGAAATTCGGTGAGCGTCTCTATTTCGCGGTCGAAGATTTGTTCAAGTGTGGTTTTGGCTCGGTATGTCTGATCGATTCGGACAGCCCGACTGTGCCCGCGGAAAGCTTTGAACAAGCGGTTGAACTGCTAGGTGCGCCCGAGGATCGCGTTGTGCTCGGTCCGAGCGACGATGGAGGGTACTACTTGATTGGAGTGAAGAAACCGCACCGGCATTTGTTCGAGCAAATCGATTGGAGCACCGAACGCGTGCTCAACCAGACGATGCAGCGCGCAACCGAGATCGGACTCGAAGTCAAACTTCTGCCGATTGGATTTGATGTTGATGATGGCGCTAGCTTGAGGCGGCTATGTGATGAGCTGCTGGGGAAAAATGCAGGTGATGGCGTAGCGCCAAACACGCGAAAGTTCCTCGTGAGCATAGCCGCGCAAAACAAATTGTAGGGCGCGCGCTTCGCCTGCCAAGCTTCTTTGGCAACCGACGCGGTTGCCCTACACCGGCTGCGTAGATAGCCTCTCATTTGCATGCCAAAACACGCACTCGTCACTGGCGCCGCGGGTCTGATCGGCTCTCACGTTGTAGATCTTCTCGTGCGCGAAGGTTGGAAGGTTCGCGCGCTGGATAATCTCGAGCCGCAAACGCACCGGCGCGGCAAGCCGGCGTGGATAAACCCGAAGGCGGAATTCATCCAAGGCGACATGCGGAATCGCGATGCGATTACTGCTGCGCTCGATGGGACAGACATTGTGTTTCACCAGGCCGCGTACGGCGGTTATATGCCGGAGATCGCGAAATACGTGCATGTGAATTCGCTCGGCACGGCACAGATGCTCGAAGTAATGCGGGAAAAAAGCTTACCGATCAAAAAGATCGTCGTTGCCAGCTCGCAGGCCGTTTACAGCGAAGGCGCGGGCGAATGCCCGAAGCACGGATTGGTCTTTCCAGGCGTGCGTCCGATCGAGCAATTGCGTCGCGGCGATTGGCAGGTGCACTGCCCAATATGCGGGGCAGTCACAAAAAGTGTTCCGACGCCAGAAACCGCGCCGGTCGGCGGCGAAACGGTTTACGGCCTGACGAAAGTTGACCAGGAGCGGCTCGTTCTGCTTTGGGGAAAGCAGATCGGCGTCCCCACAGTGGCGCTGCGTTACTCCTGCACGTACGGACCGCGCCAATCGATTTTCAATCCGTACACCGGTGTGATTGCCATTTTTTGCACACGTTTACTCAATAATCTGCCGCCGGTTCTTTACGAAGACGGCGAGCAAACGCGGGACTTTTCCTTCGTCGAAGATATTGCCCGGGCAAACTTGCTCGCGGCCGAAACCGACAAGCTCGATGGGCTCCCCGTAAACATCGGCAGCGCTTGCGGCACCCCGATTCGCGAAATCGCGGAACAACTTGCCGACATTCTGAAAATTGATATCTCGCCGGAGCTTAACGGCGAATTTCGACCCGGCGAAATGCGTCATCTCACCAGCGACACGACGCTGGCGGGGTCCGCCGGCTATCAACCAACTGTCGATCTCGGAGAAGGTATCTCGCGTTACATCGACTGGATCAGAAAGCAGTCGGACATTCGCGATTACTTCAGCGAAGCCAGCGAGATCTTGAAGAACAAAGGCATTGTTCATCGGGTGGACAGATGAACCTTGCCAGCACCATTCCGGATTTTGACACACCGGTTCTCGAGCATGCGCGGAAGGATTTTCCGCTACTGGACGCGGACATGACGGTTGGCGAAGCGCTGGAGCGGATCCGGCGCGAGGGCGTCGGCGAACGCGTAATTTATTTTTATGCGATCGACGAAGAGAAACGACTCGTGGGCGTCGTGCCGACCCGGCGCCTGCTCACTGCGCCGCTGGAAACCATGTTGGGTGAAGTGATGGTGCAACGCGTCGTGGCCGTTCCAGCGAAAGCAACAGTGCTCGACGCGTGTGAGTTCTTCGTGCTTTACAAATTTCTCGCTTTCCCCGTCGTAGACGAACAACGCCGCGTCGTTGGAATCATCGATGCGAACTTGTTCGCGGAAGAAATGTTGGAAGCAGGAGATACTCAGGACCAATCCCGCGGTCGCGATATAGCGCCGGTTGGTGCAGAGTTTTTTGAGGCGCTCGGTTTTCGTCTCGAACAAATCCGTGGTGCCTCAGCGTGGCGCACTTTTCGATTTCGGTTCCCGTGGCTGCTCGTGACGGTGACAGGCGGAACAGTCTCGGCCCTTCTGGCAGGCTTTTTCGAGGCGACACTGGCCGGCAGTCTGATCATTGCGTTTTTTCTCACGATGGTGCTGGGATTAAACGAAAGCGTCAGCATGCAAACGATGAGCGTGACGATTCATGCGTTGCGCTCAGTCAGCGTGACGCGGGATTGGCTCGCGTCTGCGTTTCGTCGCGAACTGGCCACGGCAGCGCTTCTCGGCGTTTCCTGCGGGCTCGTTGTGTGCCTGATCGCCTGGGTGTGGCGCCATGATCTGCGCGCGGCAACCGTTATCGGCGGAAGCATCGCGCTCTCACTGGTGACGGCGTGCGCGTTTGGTTTGGCTGTGCCCGCGCTTCTGCATTGGTTTAAACTCGACCCCAAAATTGCCGCGGGTCCTGTCACACTAGTGTTGGCGGACTTCATAGCACTGGCGATTTACTTCACAAGCGGTTCGCTCGTGTTGCGATGAGCAAGGTGTCGGTTGTCATCCCCGCGCTGAACGAGGAGGAACCGATCGGCGGCGTGGTTCGTGAATGCTTTGCGACCGGCGTGGCCGACGAAGTGATTGTCGCTGATAATGGCAGCACCGATCGCACAGCCAAGCGCGCGCGGGAGGCCGGCGCGCGAGTCATAACTGCGCCGCGTGGTTACGGGCGGGCGTGTGCAGCGGGCGCTCGCGCGGTTTCGCTCCCGCAGTCGCGGGATGACATCGTAGTGTTTCTCGACGGCGACGGCAGCGACATTCCAGCCTTCATACCGCAGCTCGTCGAGCCAATCGCAAGTGGGATGCATGATTTCGTGATCGGCTCGCGCACGCGCGGGCAGCGCGAGGCCGGCAGCATGAATTTCCAGCAGATTTTATCCGGGCGGATTGCAGGATGGATAATGCGACTGCTTTACGGTGTTCGTTACACAGACATGTGCCCGTTTCGCGCCATCCGACGTGATACACTCGCAAAACTTGATATGCGCGAGGAAACCTACGGCTGGAATTTGGAGATGCAGATGAAAGCCGCACGAGCAGGTCTGCGCATCCTCGAAATCCCGGTAAATCATCGCCGCCGGACAGGTGGCGAATCGAAAGTTTCAGGCACATTACGTGGCACGTTCGTCGCCGGCACTCGCATCATCGC
>DASXOI010000079.1:0-7168 GCA_036494375.1 Candidatus Udaeobacter sp. | reverse complement strand
TTACGGTTTTTCAAATACAAATAAATGATGAAATAGCGATGGATCCCATAAGCAGAAAGCCCGAGGAGCACGCTCAAGTAACAGGTCGACCAGATAATATGTCCGATGCTTTCTTGCATGGAGATTGCTATGGCTGCGAATGGATGACGCAGTCAGGCGGACATGATGCTAATTCCATCAGTTGCGTCAATCCAAAAATCAAACGGTTGCCAGTGAGAACCGCCGTCACATCGTGTTGATACACAGCAGTCTCTTATCGGTTCGCAACTGCAACACCAGTCGGTTTGGCGATATATCTGTTCGCCGTGCGCTCTGCGTCTGCAAATCAGCCACTGTCCGCGGCAATTCCTCCTTGCCTGCGACGAGCAGCAGGTTGACGGTGCCTCAGTCGGTTTTCTGCTAAACCCCGGCGTTTTTATTGGGAAATTTCATGACGAAACGAAGGCGCGAGCGTTTCGAGCGTTCAAAGATCATTATTCCGATTCTGCTGGCGGGATGGATTCCGTCAGTCCTGACGCTGATTGTTTCGTACACCATCCTGCGCGACACGTTAGAATCACGGATTTTGCGAGACCGGCAAACGCTGGTGCAATTGCTTGGACACGTAGTCAGAACCGATCTGAGCCGCAGCAGCGAAATTATCAATTACTATGAGAGCCTTCCTGAGGTCGCGCGGATCTTCAGTTCGCCAAATCCTGCCTCTGCCGCTCAACAGTGGGTCAACTCCGCCTTCTATTCGCATCCAAACGTTGATGGAATGTTCCTCGCTGGGCCGGATGGCGCTTTGCTCGCATCAATCCCCACCACGCCAGAGATGGTCGGCAAAGATTTCGGGGCGAATTACTGGCGCGAAGAAGCGACTGCCGCGGAGCAACCGATCGTGTCGTCAATTCATCCCAGGTTCTCCGATAATCGCCTCGTAGCCAACATTGTCGCCGCTATTCGCTCCCCTGAGAGAACACTTCTTGGATTCGTTGGCGACTCGGTTCTTATAGAGAGAATTGGTAAGCGATTGTCTGCTATCGACTTTTCCGATCACTTCGTTTTCCAGGTGCTCGACCAAAAGGGTGCAGCGCTTTTCTCAAACGAATTCAAGCCAAATCCGGATACGACGGTGACAGAGAGCAGCGAGTTACTCAGCAAAATTGCTCAAAGGAAGAGTGGACACCTCGAATACCGCAACAATCTTTATTCCTTCAGCCGCATCGAATCGACTGGTTGGACGGCATTAGTGGAGCAACCGCTCTCCGTAGCGTACAAACCGGTTCATGATCTTCTGGGGCGAATGACGCTCTTAACCGCCTGGTTGGTTGTTCTGACGGGTGTGTTCGCCTGGTTGGGCAGCCGGTTCTACGAACGGCAACTGGAATCAAAGCAGCAACTCGAGCGTGAGGTCATCTTCAACGAGAAAATGCTGGCGAACATGCCTGGCGGTATCGCTCTAGTCGATCCTGTTTCCCGCAGGTTTCTGCATGCCAATGATGCATTCGCCCGGATGGCTGAACGTTTCGGAGAGCTGCCGCCGGGTCGCGACATTACTCAAATCACCTGCGATGACGTAAAAATTGCGCCCCCAGGGGCAGTTGAACGGGTCCTTAACTTTGGAACGCCTTTTCAACTCATCGAACACCCGTTGAAAAGTAAGGCAGGCATAACGCATTTCCTCGACATCAACCTGCTGCGACTCCAAGGAGCGAAAGAAACAGTCCAAGGCGTGCTTTATCTGGTGGAAGAGAAGACGCGCGATGTCACGCTGCGTCAGGAGTTGATTGCCGCCAACGCAGCGAAGGACCAGTTCCTGGCACAACTATCTCACGAGTTGCGCAGTCCTCTCACGCCTGTGATCGCAATGGTAGGAGAACTCGAAGCCGAGGTGCCGGATTCCAAACCCGTGAAAGAGGCGCTTGAAGTCGTCCGCCGAAATGTCGAATTGGAAGCGCGTCTGATCGACGATTTACTGGACATCACTCGCATCTCGAAAGGCAAACTCCAACTAAGCTTCGAACCTATTTCCATCCATCAAATCCTCCAACGCGCTTACGAGATATGCCGTGCCGAAATCGAGGCAAAAGACCTCGAAGTGACCTTTGCACTTCGCGCGGTTCGTACCTACGTGGAAGGGGATCCAGCACGCTTGCAGCAGGTTTTTTGGAACCTGATCAAGAACAGCGTCAAGTTCACCCCGGAAAAAGGCCGCATCAGCATTGAAACCGTGAATCCGGCGCCCGACAAAATCGAGGTGCGCGTTATCGACACCGGCATTGGCATCGCGCCCGAAACAATCGATAAAATTTTTGACGCCTTTGAGCAGGGACAGAGTGATATCACCCGCCGATTCGGGGGCCTCGGACTTGGCCTAACGATTTCTAAAACGTTGATCGACGCGCATGGCGGACAGATTCGCGTCCAAAGCTCCGGAAAAAATGAAGGCGCCGTTTTTACAGTCGAGCTAGACACCATTGAAAGCCCGATTGAACGCGATGGGCACGGGGAGGATCAACCAACTGACCGGAAACCGGATGCCGCTGTTACGAGTCACCGGCGCGTCCTGCTGGTTGATGATCATTATGATACCTGTCTCGGTATGAAGAGAATGCTGGAACGTCGCGGCTACGAGATAACTGTCGCACATTCCGCAGAGCAGGCTGTGGAGAAAGTTCGTGAACAGGAATTCGACTTGCTCATCAGCGACATCGGGTTGCCCGATCGCAGCGGCTACGAACTAATGCGTGAAGTGCGTCTCAACAAACGTTTACCTGGGATCGCTTTGAGCGGTTTCGGCAGCGAACAGGATGTGAACCAAGCCAGAGAAGCAGGTTTCGCTGAACATCTGACAAAGCCAATTAATTTTGAGCGCCTGGAGAAAACGATTCAGAGTTTGCTCTCTTGAGTCGTGACGGACGAGATATCCGGGCCTGCGAATCTGGATCACAATCGCAACCGTCGCAATCGGATCCAATTATTCGCCAGCGTGCGCGCCGACCTCTGCGTTAACTCTTCGCTCTTCTGCTTCCTTTAATTGGCGAGAGAGCTTTTCCACGCGTTGCCGCATGATTTTACCCGCCTTGAACTTCACCGTCGCACGCGGCGGGATTACGAAACTGCTCCCCGGTTGATTAGGGTTGCGTCCGATCCGCGGTCGGGTAAGCCGGGGGAGGAACACGCCGAAGTTTCGCAACTCAACCGGAATGTTGTTGGCCAGGCTGTCGGTGATCTTATCAAGGGTCTTTTGCACCACATCAAAGACTTGATGCTGAACCATGCCGGTCTGATTGCTGATCGACACCACAATGTCGCGCTTGGTTAGTTTCGCCATATCTATTTTAGTATTCGTTCCTTGTGACTCCTCCGGTGGCCCAATTTAAGCATAAAAACGCAATTTTTTGAAGCCCGGAATTTCAACGGTTCAGTTGGTAACATTTGGCGAGGTGGGTCGTCGCCAATTTTTCCGAGGTGGCGGCGCGGCATAATGCTCCGGAGCAATTTCATGCGCGGTGCGAAAATGGACTTTCGCCACTTCGCGCAGTGCCTGTGGCCCGTTCAGTTCGACTAGCTTTTTTGCAGTCTCTTTTACCCCGGCAGATACGCCGCGGTCCAAGCGCATGCCGAGTTCTTTGCCTTTGCGATCGAGCCAATTAATGAATCCCTCACGCGCTATAATCGATGCCGCCGCCACGGCGATGTCGGATTCCGCTCGCGGCCTTTGTTCAAGAACAATGTTACGCCCATGTCTCATCAAGGACTCCCTGATGACGCGTGCGTCGGCGAACTGGTCCGATAAAGACCGCGGACAGCCGGGCTTTCGCGCCAGCAAATTCTCGATCACCCGTGCGTGTCCCCATCCAAGGAGACGATTCAAATTGGCGAACTTCTCGTATAACTCGTTGTACTTGCCCGGTCCGATCAGAACCATTTCCACCAAGCCTTGTGAAGTTTTCCGAATCGTGTCAGCCAGCGCGCGAATCCGCGCATCGGAGCTGATCCGCTTGCTGTCCACCACGCCGCCGTCGAGAAGCTTGCGCGCGATACCACGATCAACGTAGACCCCCGATATAACCAAGGGGCCGAAGAAATCGCCCTTCCCACTTTCGTCCACGCCGAAATGCGGCTCGAACATTTTGGGCGAGTGCACTTCTTCATAGCCGAGCTTCGCTTCGCCCAGAACTTTGGGTTCCAATTCAAATTGCACGAACTCCTCGAGACCGCGGCCCTGCACCAGCACCTTTGGTCCTTTCTCGTAAACCGCTACGCTCAGCTTGTTCTTTTGCGCAAAAAAAATGGTCCAATCCTTCGGCGAGAACTCGAATCCTGACTCCTCGAGCAAACCCCGAAGCTTTCTCACTTGCTCAGGCGAAAGTAGATGAGTGTAAGAATTCATTTCGGAAAACGTCGAACGCTCAACGCTCAACGCCCAATGCTCAACTCTGAATTCGGCATTGGACGTTCAGCGTTCAGCGTTGGACGTTCGCTTCCAAACCGTGACATCGCCAGAAAACCTTCCCGTTTTTCGCCGCTCTCTTGTTAACTGGTATCGTCGTCACGGGCGCGATCTCCCCTGGCGCCGGACCCGCGATCCGTACGCGATCCTCGTTTCCGAGTTCATGCTACAGCAAACGCAGGTGGCCACCGTGATCCCGTATTATCACAAGTGGCTTCGCAGGTTTCCCGATTTCGCCTCACTCGCGCGCGCTTCGGAAAATGAGGTGCTTCGCGCGTGGCAAGGCCTCGGCTATTACGCTCGCGCGCGAAATCTCCACGCCACCGCAAAAACGGTTATGGATCGACATGGCGGAAATCTCCCACGGGGCATCGAGCAAATCCGACAACTTTCCGGAGTCGGGAAATACACCGCCAATGCCGTAGCCAGCTTTGCCTTTAATCAATCCGTTCCGATCGTCGAAGCGAACACCGGTCGCGTTGTGGCCCGGCTTTTCAATTTGCGCCAATCACTCGATTCCAATCCCGGCCGGCGCATGGTTTGGCAACACGCAGCGAGTCTTCTCCCAAAATCCGATGCCGGAACCTTCAACTCTGCACTCCTGGATCTTGGCGCGCTCATTTGCGTAGCCCGGAAGCCGAAATGCGATGTGTGCGCAGTCAAAAATTTTTGCCGCGCAAAAAATCCGGCTGCGCTACCAACAAGGAAGTCGCGACCCGAAACCAAACGACTCATCGAAACGCATGCATTAATTGTTCGACGCGGCCGGATTCTGCTTGAGCAATCCCGCCACCGTTGGCGCGGCATGTGGATTTTGCCGCCGCTCGTTATTGACTGCTTGGAACAGTCCCGTTTTGAGCGAAGGCCAGTTTATGAGTCCGTGTTTCCGTTCACCCATCATCGAGTCACGCTTTCGGTGTATCGCCGCTCTGCACCAAAGCGAATCGCTCCCGGACAGGAGTGGTTTGGATCGATCGAAGAGGTCGCAATGCCTTCACCGCACCGGCGCGCGATCGACGCGCTCACAGAATGACGCCGATTTCTTAGTGCAACATGAGCAGCACAAAAGTCCCGGCAACGGTAGTTAAAATCGTGATTGGAATGCCAAACCGCGCATAGTCCCAGAAGCCAATTTCCAGATGTTCCCGCGCGGACTCCACAACGATCATGTTCGCGACCGAACCGACAATTGTAAGATTGCCGGCGAAAGTCGTCGCCAAGGCGAGGACTTTCCACATCAGCGCAGGATCGGCAAAATGCGGGATCCATTTTCCCGCCACGAGAACAAACGGCACGTTGGAAAAAATGTTTGAGCCCGCCACAGAAAACCAAGTCAGGTTCCAAGCCTGCGCTGTCGCGTGCGCCCCGAATATCAGCTGCAGATGGCGATAAATCGCATCGGGTAAGCCGGTGTCGCTCAGTCCTTCAATTACTACGAATAACGCCGCAAAAAAGACAAGCAAATGCCAATCGACAAGCTTAAGAACCTCATGCGTGTCGCGGCGCGCGAGCACCATGACCAGCGCCGCGCCGGCAAGCGCTGTCCATGCCAGGTTTAATCCGGCAAGAAAACAGACGAAGATGGACACAAAAACGATGCAAACGATCACGAACAAACCCCGATCGAGCTTCTGAATCGGATGAGGTTCCCGGCTGATCGCAGCCTCGCGCAGCACGTTGCGAAAACCGAAACTCACAATCCCAAAATTGATCGCCAATCCAACGAGCGCCGCGGGCACGAGCGATCGCGCGAATTCGGAAAACGGAATGCGCGAAAAATGCCCGATGATCATGTTTTGCGGGTTTCCCACCAGTGTCGCCACGCTGCCGATATTGGCGCTGGTTACCAATGCGATGAGAAATGGCAGCAGCGGAAGTTTACCGCGGCGGATGACTGCAACCACCAACGGCGTCAGCATCAAACAGATCGTATCGTTGACAAGCAGCGCGGATAGGAGTCCAGACGTAAGCGTCAGAAAAAGCAACAGTCGTTGCGGCGTGTGCGAGAACTTCAGGACGACGTCAGCCGCCCATTCGAAAAAGTGCGCGAGATAAAGATACGACGAAATCAGCATCATTCCGAGCAACAGGACCAGCGTGTCATAGTTAACCGCGCGATACGCGCGCTCAGGCGTCATCACGCCGGTCGAAACCATCAATACCGCTCCGAACAAAGCAGCAGCTGGCCGGTTCAAAGGCAAAATCTTGAGCTGTCGCCCACTGATCAGCACATACGTAATCGCAAAGATGACCGTCGCGACGATTTCCTTTTGCCAGTGATTCACGGGCGTCCATAACGGATGGCGTGGCTCTTTTCAATTCACGTGCCGCGCTGTGGTTTCCAGTCAGGGTTGAGCGTTGAAACGTTCACGTTTCTCTGCGATAAGCTTTGCACTGAGATATGCGAAGCATGACTGGATACGGTCGCGGCGAAACCGACCACGACGGAACGAAATTTACTGTGGAGCTAAATTCCGTGAACCGGAAACAGAGCGACGTCGTGGTTAATTTGCCGCGTGATCTCGTTGAGCTCGAACCGCGCATTCGCCAGACAATCAACGAAAACATTTCGCGAGGTCGCACCAACGCGACGGTCAGTCTTCACAGCGGCGCGAACGGCGCGCGGACGCTCGCGCTCAACACGGAACTCGCCCGTTCGTATCACGAAGCGATGCGCTCATTGCAAAAGGAATTGAATGCGCCAGGCGACATCACCATCGCCACCATCCT
>DASXOI010000078.1:0-9831 GCA_036494375.1 Candidatus Udaeobacter sp. | reverse complement strand
CGAACAGATTAAGAAGGCGCTGATACAGATGATAGCAACGTCGTGTGGAATGACCTCGGCCGGGATGGACGAGAATTGATAGACCTCCCGCGGAAAAATCTCGATGTGCAGGGTCGATGCCAGCCAGCGACTAAACTCGTTGCGGTAACGGATCAACGTCATCCCGAGGCCCAGGCCAGCGATCGTTCCGAAAAGGCCGACAATTGTTCCCTGGCCAAGGAACACCCAGACAATTTGCGCAATGTTTGCCCCGAGCGCTTTCACAATTCCGATCTCGTGCCGCTTTTGTACTGTCACGGTGATGAGCGTGCTCATGATTCCAAAAGCCGCCACGATCACGATGAAGAACAAAAGAAAAAACATCACCGTACGTTCCAGCCGAACCGCTTCGAAATATTGGCGATTCATATCGATCCAGGTCTGGGCGTACTGCGGTGGCTCGAGGAATTGCTGGATCTCCTGTTTCACCCGTTCCGCGTCATATGGGTCGTCGGTCTTCACCGTGATTCCGTGCAACGCGTCGCCCAAACCGTAAAGCTCCTGGGCGACGTAAACGGGCACGAGCAAAAATTCGGAGTCGTGCAGGTAATGGCCGGTCTCAAAAATGCCAGTGACAGTCAGTTCTTTCGGGAGAATTACATCGCGCAATTCGTCGATGGCTTTTTTCTCTTCTTCGCCCTTCGCGTTCTCCAGTTTCTTAATGCCGTCGAGGACCTGGCCAAGATTGCCCGGTGAATAGACTGTCACCTTATCGCCGATGGTGACTCCGAGCTTTCGCGCCAGCTCAATCCCGAGCACTGTTGATTCTCCCTCCAGATCGAGCTTGCCGAATTTGATGAACTTTTGGAGTGGAATGACTTTTTCTTCCTGCTTGGGATCAATACCGCGGATCAGCGGTGCGAGCCGCCGGTTGTGGAATTCCACAATCACCGGTCCTTGCACAAAAGGAGCCGTGGCAACTACGCCCGGCGTTTTATCAATTTTGGCCTTGAGCGGGCGCCACTCGCGGAACACGTCCTCCGAAGTGACCAGAATATGTGCATCGAAATCGATGACTTTCTGACGCAGCTCCCGATCAAATCCGGTCATGACTGCGATCACAAGGATCAGCACTGTGACGCCGAGCATCACGCCAATGACCGAGATCAACGTGATGATCGAGAGAAACGTACGCTTCGGTTTCAAATACCGCAGCGCCAGGAAAAGACTAAAAGGAAGCTTCAATTGGTCCTTAGCGTGGCGGCAAACCCAATCGGATTCAACCGCGGCCGCTCTGCAGATTTTGTTAGGCTTGCGTTACCGCGTGCGCCTTTAGTTCTTCCAGTGTAACGAACTCGAGCGCCGAAGCGTGCGTCGCTTCCAGATCCACAGGTGCCGCGCGGTTGTGATCCAGCGCGCTTTTCCAGCGCGTGACGCACACGCACCATTTGTCGCCAGGCTTCAATCCGGGAAAACCCCACTCCGGATGCGGAGTTACCAAGTCGTTTCCATCGAGGACTGAGAAATCCAAAAATTCCTCCGTGACTTGCACGCAAACCGTGTGCTGCCCCACGTCCTCCGGTCCTGTTCGGCAATAGCCGTCGCGATAGAAACCGGTCATCGGATCGCGACAACAACATTTCAACTCCGTTCCCAAAACATTCGTCGGCATATCGCAAGTTCAGCCAATTCTTCGCGGTGTCATGTTGAGCGAAGCGAAAGATTTCACTTTTTGCCCCCACACGATCCAGAAACGGTCAGAGATTGTTCGCTTCACTCAGAATGACATCGCCAGATGGATTGTGATAATTATAACGCTGGTTAAGGAGAGAAGAATGCCAATCCGCGCAAAATACGTGCACACCAATCTAATCGCCAGAGATTGGAAAAAGCTGGTCCAATTTTATCGCGAGGTCTTTGGGTGCGAACCCAAAGGTCCCGAACGTGACTTGTCTGCGGCATGGCTTGACAGAGTAAATTCAGTTTCGAACGCCCGTCTTTGTGGCGTTCATCTCAGGTTACCTGGATACGGCGATGGTGGGCCGACTCTGGAGATCTTCAGCTACGATCAGTTGATCGAACGCGGACTGCCGAGAGCTAACGAATGCGGATTCGGCCACATTGCATTCGCGGTGGAAAACGTAGATGAAGCGCTACGAGCAGTGATCGCAGCGGGCGGTGGCGCAGTGGGAGAAATCGCCACGGCCGAAGTAGACGGCGTAGGACTGATTCGTCTGGTTTATGCGCGAGATCCAGAAGGTAACATTGTCGAGCTGCAAAAGTGGAGTTGAACCGCACCTCGTAGTGATCTCGTGAGCAGGGAAACCGTCATTGCGTATTGGCTTATCCCGTCCGAACCGGCACACAGCTTCTTTCAGCGGATCATCAACGATCTCGCACGCCGATGCGATGCGCCGGTTTTCGAGCCGCACGTGACGATTCATGTCGGAGCAGATCGCGCTGATGCGGCTAAGACGGCGCTTGAGGACGCAGCGGGCGAATGCAAACTCATCGGGCTGACACCGCTTGGAATTGATCAATCCGATGAGTTTATCAAAACACTCTTTGTGCAATTCGCCGTGAGCGCAGAACTGTCGAAAATCAGTCGCATCATCCGCGAGGCGGCGAACGATTCGTCAGAGTACGAACTAAAACCGCACTTGAGTTTGTTGTACAAGAATTTGGCAGCAGCAACCCGGCGCGAATTGGCAGCCTCAATCGACGTTCCGCTTTCCGAAGTGATTTTCGACGCGATTAAAGCTGTGCGCTGCGTTTCGCCTACAAAATCCGGCGCAGATGTTGAACCCTGGCGCGTTGTCGCAGCAGCTTCTTTGTCTGGCGATCGCGTCTGAGATAGACAACTTACAGCTCGACGATTCGATATTGCTTTCCGGTTTTCTGCAGCACCGGCGCGGAGACGTTGTAAACCGGAATGCCGGTTGATGTTTTCCCATCGCTAATACCGTTGTGTGCGTGACCGTGGAAGACTGCGGTGGACCGAAATCGGTTGATCGGTTCTTCGAGACGACTCGAACCGAGGAAGGCGTAAATTTCCGGATCTTCCCCCTCTAGTGTCGCGCGAATTGGGGAGTAATGCAGGACCACTATCCGCCGCTCAGTTTGTAACTTGACCAGGGCTTGCTCGAGACGAATGGCGTGGCTGACTGATTCCTGCACGAATTGCTTGATTAGCGGCTCGCCCCATGCATTCAGCATCCGCCGGCCGAAACCGCCGCCAAACCCGCAGATTCCAGCGAAGCCGACACCGGCGATTTCGACGGCTTCCCCATTCAGCATACTCACGCCAGTCTGATCGAGAAGGTTCGCGACGGTTTCCGGATGTCCAGATTCATAATCATGATTCCCAATGACGCCGATACACGGAATTCTCACTGCACTGCGAATATCAGCGGCGAGTTCTTCCGCTTCTTCGGGGAGTCCATATTCGGTGAGGTCACCGCACAGCAACAGCACATCTGCACTCCGCGAGATTTCCGCAAACGCATCCTGCATTTTTCCGCGCGAATGCTTGCCATAATGAAGATCCGCAGTCGCAGCGATCCGCAACGTTCGTTCTGCCATCGTCTTAAGAAACGAAATGGCGACTAAGGATGGACGTTTCGCATAAGGAACACGCCCCGTCATGCACGCGTGGCGCGCTTCAAGTGCGTAATGGATGAGTAATGAATGCAAGCACAGCCACGGCAACTCGAGCCAATCACGCTGAAGGCCGCCGCGATGAGTTTCATCGCAGATCAGTGGCAGCGTTGCATGCTGCCGAGATTCCGTTCCTGATCGGCGGCGCGTACATGGTGGAGGTGTGCGGGGGCGTGTCGCGTAGCACGAAGGACTTCGATCTCTATGTTCGGCCTCATCATGTGAAGCCCGCGCTCCGTGCGCTAGCGCGCGCAGGGTACAAAACCGAACTGACGTTCCCGCACTGGCTGGCCAAGGGGATGTACGAAGGAGATATACTCGATCTGATTTTTCGCGCCGGCAACGGATTGTGCGAAGTGGATGATTCGTGGTTCGAGCGTGCGCGCGATGCGGAATTGCTGGGCGTGCCTGTGAAACACTGCGCGCCCGAGGAAATGATTTGGATGAAAGCGTACATCATGGAACGCGAGCGGTTCGACGGCGCCGATATCGCGCACATTATTCGCTGCTGCGCAGAAGAGATCGATTGGCCGCACCTGGTTAGGCGGTTCGGTCCTGATTGGCGCATACTGTTCAACCATTTGATCCTGTTCGGTTACATTTATCCCGGAGAACGCACGCGAATCCCGGCGGCGATCATGGAGAATTTGATTACACGGCTCCGGAATGAAGTAAGGACTGCGGGGCCGGAACGATTATGCCGCGGCACGCTGATCTCGCGGCAGCAATATTTGGTCGACGTACAGGAGTGGGGATATCGGGATGCGCGTTTGGAAGAGCGTGTTCAGATGGATGAGAAAGACATCGCCGATTGGACCGATGCGATTGAGAAAGAAGAGTGATTTCTACAACTGGGGCGTTGCGCTGGGCGACGGCGACGGAATTGCAGATGCCGCGATGAGCTTCGTCTTTGCTTCTTCGAGCAGTTTTTTCTCTTCCGGATAAAGTTTCCCTTTCTCGGCGGCCCCTATGTAATCCTTTGCTTCGTCGAGTTCATTTCCCTCGACGAGCACCAGCGCGACGTAAACGGCCGCGTGGGCATCGTGCAGCTGCTCCGGCCGCAAATTTTGAATGATCGCAAGAGCTTCTGCATTTCTGGCAAGGCGACGAAGTGAAAATGCGTACGTCACCGCACAATTGACGTCATTCGGCGCGCGGTCATAAGCCTCTTTCGCGAGTCGAAATGAGCTTTCGGTACTTTCATCAAGGTTCAGGCCGAGCCGCGCCAAGTCTGCCGTGATCGGTGCCTCGTTAGGCGAGCTTTCATGGAGCCGTTGCAGAACCGTGTACAGCTTGGTCGTTTCGTTCTTGGCGCGATACAGCTGTCGAAGATTGTCGAGCGCTTCACGGCGCATCGTTGGGTTTTCTTCAACGCGAACCCAGAGTTCTTCGGCCTGGCTCGTCAGTTGCCATTTCGTCGCGAGCCGGGCGAGCATAAGTTCACGGTCTGGCACATCCTTTGACAATTCAGCGGCAGACTGCCAAAGCGTTTCGAACTCAGATTTCGTGCTTGAGTCATTGTCGGAACGCAAATGTCTCTCCGCGATTGCGCCGTACGCCAGGCGCAAATATTCGGCGTCGCTCCAATTTCCACTCCGGGTCCACCGTTTCAGACGCGACCAATTCTTCACAGTTGCATAAGCATCCGCGACTGCCACAGACGCAGGCGGCGAACCCAGTCGGTCTGGCGGCAACTTGTCGACCCACTTCACAACGTCTCCAGCCAGTCCATTTTGATTCATCCAGTCGATCAGCGATGCGAGATCAGATGCGTTACGCGCCGCAAACGGTTTCACTTTCTCGAGGAGCCGCCGGAATTTTTTCTCGTCTAGCTTTTGGTAAAAATTCAGGCAAAGCAGGTAATCGCCGAACGTGACCTCTGGCGACATTTGGAGCTGTTGCGCAAAGCTATCCGCAGTAGTCCGGTCATTGCGTTCCACAGCATCGTTGAGCAATGCTCGTAGCGCGCCAGTTCGGTACGGCGCTAAGGTGATAAGTCGCTCGAGCGTATCGCGAGCGCCTTTGCTTTTGTCCGCATCTTTGGAACGAATTTGCAGTGCTGCGAGATTGAATTGATAGAGGTCATTCTTTGGCTCTTTGTTTACCGCAGCTGCGAATTGTTCCTCCTGCTCGGCAAAATTGCCTTCTGCGCGCGCCAGCCAACCAGCAACGACATGATAGGCTGCGCTGTCCCGATCGCTGGCAGAGATTCGATTAAGCGCTTCGCGAGCGAGATCGAGCTTCCCAAAGCGAAGCGCCGCGGAGGCAAGGTTAAGCTGACTCTCGGGATCTTTTGGCAGCAACCGCGCGATCCGCTCTCGCCATGCAACGGCCTCTTCAAGGTTTTGTTTTTCCGCTGTGTCCGCCAGGATCGACAGCGCCGCGAGAGAATCCGGATGCCGACGGGTGAGTTCCTGCGCCATTTGCGCTGCTTCGCTGAGCTTTCCCTCCTGTAAAAGGATGCTGGCTTTTTGTAGCAAACGACGTTCACGCCAGTTCTCGAACAGTTTCGAGCCGTAACTAACAAAAAAAACGCCTACCAAAAGAGCGATTGCCAGTCCCGCGATCGCAATGACCAAGCGACGTCTCCTAGGCTGCTGCTGAAACCTCGGATGCGTTTGGCTAGATGCGAGCGGGACTCTCTCCTGCTCGACGTGCTCTAGTTGAACCGAGGTTTGCTGCGTTGTCTCGACGCCGGTCGATCCACTTCTCCCTTTCATGCAAACTGGTTGCTGCGCTAACGATGAGTAGCTACTTCAATGTCTTGGACCGTGAGAGCGGTTTCGATCGGCAGAGACTGTTCCCGCAAACGCCGGCCCCAAACGTAACGTCCGAAAAGCACCTTAACCGTAGCGGTAAGCGGCACAGCAAGGAGCGGACCGATGACTCCGCCAATGATCAAGCCCCAGACAAAGATCGATACGATTACTGTCATTGGATGTAAACCAACGTAGTTCCCGACAATCCGTGGCGCGTAGAAAAGGCCTTCCAAGTTCTGTATGACAATGAAAATCCCCGTCACGATGATCGGGTGAGTCCAATCGCCCCATTGGAACGCGGCGATGAGAACAGCCGGCACCCAGCAAATGATAATCCCGATATAGGGGATCATGGTGAGCACCACTACCATCGCGCCGATGACAGCCGCAAAGTTCAGGCCGAACAGTGTCAGGGCGGTGCCAATGAGAATGCCATCTACCAGACAGACAAGGAGCTGACCACGGAAATACGCGACAACGTATGAGTTGATTTGTAATAGTACATCCGCCACTTCGTTCTTCAGCGGCGACGCGCGCAACGGCAGGTAATCTGTCCATCTTTCTTCAATGCGCGGTTTTTCTTTGAGTAGAAAAAATAAATAGACGGGGACCAGGATAAGACTGAGCAGGAAGCCGGTTGCGCCAAGAAATCCGCCGATACTTGTCTTTAAAACGTCCCACAGCTTTCCGAGTAGAGTCGGCAGCGCCTCCTGTAACTTGGGCATTTGTTTTTCCACGTACGCTTGAATGCGTTGGCGTTGGGAGTTGCTCAGCTTGGGTTGGGCCGGGGCGATTACTTGAGTGGAGGGCGCAGTGGGTTGCGGCGATCCGGCCGGACTTGCCGTCGTCTGCCGGTGGGGAGAAGGAGATGGCCCAGGGCCGATGAGAAAATTGGTAAGATTTTTCGACGCGGATTTGGTCTGTCCTGCGCCCAGCAAACCGAATGTCTGATCAAACCGATAGATAAAATCGACGGTGTAATCTCGAGCCCGTTCGGTGTAGGAAGGGATTTGCCTGGCGAAATTCGCACTCTGCACCGAGATCGTAGGAATGAGCCATGCTGCTAATCCGCCCAATGCAAAAAACCCAATTGCGAAAAGCAATGCGATAGCCCTGGTGCGCGTAAGCGTTCCGCGAGACATTTTCGTCACCAACGGATCGAGCAAATAGGCAAGAATTGCGGCGATCGCCACCGGGATCAGAATCGGCTGGAGAAAACTGACGATACTGGCGCCGGCCCAGATCACGGCGGCCACAATGATGACGAGAACAACGACGAAACAGGCAGTTAACGCCGCCCACATCATCTTGCGCTGCCACAATGTGGGGTAATCCTTCATCTCTCAACATTATCGAAATGTCGGCGTCGGATGTTTAGTGTCGAGATTCGATCTTCGATGTCAGCGCACTCGTTAGGTGGGATTGGTTTTTTCCGGTAAATCTTTGCCGATGGTCTTTTTCGTAGTCTGGATCTTGTCTGCGAGATTCTTGTTTTTCGGATCGAGCGACAGCGCTTTCTGCCAGGCTTCCAATGCTTCCCGGGTCCGATTCAATTTTAAATAAGTGTCACCGATGTGTTCAAATACGACAGGATCTTCGCGCGGTGCAGTCTTCGCAGCCTGAAGCAGGTCGTTCAAGGCTCGATCGAATTGACCTTTCCGAAATTCCACCCAGCCGAGACTATCGAGGTAGGAAGCGTTGTTGGGTTCGCTTTGCAACGCGCGTCTGATCATCGTTTCAGCTTCCTCCAGGTTCATGTTGTGATCCGCCCACATGTAACCCAGGTAATTGAAGGTCTCGGCTGAGTTATCAGGGTCGAGTGCAATCGATTTACGCAGCAAATCGGCGGCCTTGTCGTACAAACCCGCTTGTTCGGCAGCCGCTCCATAATTGAAGTAGAATTTCGCGTTTACGAAGTCAGCGTCTTCTTCGAGTTGCGCTTCGTGCAGCGCCTCCTCAAACGTGGCTACCGCCTGCTGGCTTTGCTTTGCTTCGCGCTGCGCGATCCCGAGGTAATAAACGATCTCTGGAGCGCCCGGAAATCGGCGCCGGGCCTCGCCCAACAGTTTGACTGCGCGGTCCGGGTCTTTCAACGTTCCCAGGAGCAATTCCGCCAGACGCACGTATGTGCCGACGTGGTTTGGATTGATTAAGAGGCTTTGCTCATAATTCGCAGCGACTTTGGCGAACGTGGCTTTTGCTTCCTCGGTCCGATTCGCACGCTGGAGCGACCGCGCTTCTTCATCCAGTACTTGGGCCAGCAAATCGTACGGCTGATATTTTTCGGGGTGTTCTTTGATAATTTGCTCGAGCATTTCAACCGCTTTATCTCTTTGGTTGGTCAGGATAAAACCGGTTGCTAATTTCTCTCGCGCATTTGCGTCGTCCGGTTGCAGCTCAAGAACACGTAAATAAAGCGGGATCGCTTCTTTCAGTTGCTGCGATGCCGCGTAGTAATCGGCTACGTCCTTGAGGATGCCCGGATCGTCCCCGGACTTTTCCGCCGCTCTTTTGAAAACCTCGTTAGTCTTTTTCAGCTCGTCGGTCTTCGGCTGTGAATCGGACTTAAAAAGAATGGCGACGTATAGCTTCCCGAGGCGTATCCAGAAGTTTGGATCACGGGTATCAACTTTGAGCGCGCGATCGAGAGCCTCGAGTGCCCTTCGCTCTTGTCCCGCGGCAAGTTCGATTTCAACCAGGCGCTGATAACCTTCCACATCTCCGGGATTCAAAGCGATGGCGCGATTGGCGTAATCAATCGCCTGGTCCGTTTTCTTCAGATATCTCGTGTAGATAAAAGCGAGTTGCTGGTACGGCTCAGCGTTATTCGGGTTTGCTTTGATTGCGTCCTTCAACACGTCGATTGCCTGTGGGAAATCATCCTGCTGTATCAGCAGACCGGCCACGCGCGAGGCAAGCTCTGACTGTCCCGGATCGACATTGAGGACTTTTCGATAGGCTTCCAGGGCGCGTTCCATCTCTCCGTCTTCCTCGAACGCCATTCCTTCAACGAAACGTGCGAGCGCGTCGGCTTTGTGCGCCCCTTGCGGCCGCAACGCGAGGTCTGCAGACGGTTTCGCTGCAACCGAATCATCATGGCGCGCGGCCGTTTTTCCAGGATGGGCGCGAGGACCTTTCACAGGTGAAGCCTTGGGCACCTGTGCCTCCGCAAGTGTTGCTGCAACCAGAAAACCCAGCGCGAAAACAAGCTGTCGGCAGGCGCAGCAAACGCAGCACTTTTTCTGCTCCCTCACGCTTAATCTTATCTTTCTGCCGTCGGTTCGGCAAACCGTCACGCGCGGCAGCTTCGTCAGCAAAAGCAAACGAGACGCCGCCTTACAATTTGTACCGCAATCGTTTCTTATGCCGGTGCGCCTTCATGCGTTTGCGGCGCTTGTGCTTGGCAATCTTTGCTTTCCTTCGTTTTTTAAGCGAG
>DASXOI010000077.1:0-3826 GCA_036494375.1 Candidatus Udaeobacter sp. | reverse complement strand
ATCATTACCCGCAACACCAGTCCGGATGTCGGCTTTGAAACGAGTTTGAATCCGTATCGGGGGTGCGAGCACGGGTGCATCTATTGTTACGCGCGACCGACTCACGAGTATCTCGGCTTTTCGGCTGGCCTCGATTTCGAGACCAAAATCATGGTGAAAACCAATGCGCCTGAACTGCTGCGACGAGAGCTGGAGTCGCCGCGCTGGCAGCCGCAGACGCTTGTGCTAAGCGGTGTCACCGATCCATATCAACCGGTAGAGCGCAAATTGCAGATCACGCGCGGCTGCCTCGATGTGCTCGCAAAGTTTCGCAATCCTGTCGCGATCATTACGAAGAACCATCTTGTCACGCGTGATATCGATATTTTGCGCGAGCTGGCATCGTGCAACGCCGCGGCGGTCAATGTTTCAGTGACGTCTCTCGATCCAACATTGCAGCGAGTGCTCGAACCGCGCACGACATCGCCGCAAGGCCGGCTGGAAGCAATCGAACAACTTCGTGCAGCAAAAATTCCAGTTGGCGTGATGGTTGCGCCAATTATTCCGGGGCTCACGGATCATGAGGTTCCGAGGATCCTTGATGCGTGCGCAAAAGCGGGAGCGCAATTTGCCGGCTACACGATTATCCGCCTGCCATGGGCGGTTGCGCCACTATTCGAGCATTGGCTGGAGGAACATTTTCCGGAGCGCAAAGAGAAGGTGCTGCGACGGATCCGGCATTTGCGAGGAAACCGGCTGAACAATTCGCAATGGCATACGCGCATGACGGGAGAAGGAATTTTCGCCGATCAAATCGCATCGTTATTCAAAATCGGTTGTCGTCGCGCAGGCATCGGCGCGCGGCCAACACTTTCGTGCAAATCCTTTCGCCGGTCGACGACTCAGCTCCGCCTTTTTGGTTAACATTGGCTTCGGCGACACAGAAATCGAGGGCGCTGTTTCCTCCTGGATCCGCGCTAGATTCAATCGACCGATGAGCGCACGGCTAAGCGACTACGATTATGTTCTGCCGCGGGAATTGATTGCGCAGCATCCGCTTGAACACCGCCAGGACTCACGGATGATGGTTCTTCACCGCGCCGGGCAAAAGATCGAGCATCGGCAATTTCGAGAGCTAAAGAGGTTTTTGCAGCCGGGCGACCTCGTCGTGTTAAACGATACGCGCGTGATGGCAGCGCGGCGCTTCTCTGACGACGACGCGGTGGAATTTTTGTTTCTCGAGCGTCTCGGGCCAACGCGTTGGAAGTGCATGCTTACGCCGGGCCGTAAAATGCGCGTGGGCGCGACGACGACAATCGACGGAGTGTGTTTGCGGGTCGAGGGAATTACCGCACACGGCGAGCGGATTGTCGCGCTCGACCAAGAGCTGGATGTTTATGCCGGTGGTTCCATGCCGTTGCCGCCGTATGTCAATCGGCCCAGCGATGAAACGGACGCGGCACGTTACCAAACAGTTTTTGCTCGTGAGCTCGGGGCCGTGGCTGCGCCTACCGCTGGTCTGCATTTCACGTCCGAGATCTTGAGTGAAATTCCGCACACGTTTGTGACGTTGCATGTCGGACCGGGAACATTCCTTCCGGTCCGCTCTGAAAACATTGTGGAGCATCGAATGCATGCGGAGCGCTTTTCCATTTCGCCGGAAGCCGCAGATAAGATCAACAACGCAGAGCGGATCGTAGCTGTGGGAACTACAGCAATGCGCGTGTTGGAAACAGCAGCGCTTCAAACTCGGCTGCCTGGAAAAATTGCAGGGCAAGCGCGTCGCTTGCGATCGCCAGGCGGAGCGCCTGCCCTACAACAACCCGAACCGAGTCACATTGAATCACAGTCAGGCGAGACCGATCTTTTTATTCACCCGCCGTTTACGTTTCGAATTGTCGATGCGCTGTTGACCAATTTTCACTTACCGCGCTCGACTTTGCTAATGCTGGTGAGCGCGTTTGCCGGACGCGAACTCATTCTTCGTGCGTACGATGAAGCGGTGCGTGCGCGGTATCGCTTCTATAGTTACGGCGATTGCATGCTCATCTTGTAATCTTCCGATTCCGTTTCCTCTGAATCTTCGAGAGCGAAGCAAGCAGAGGAAGAGGAAGACTGCGGTGTCATCCTGAACGAAGCGCAGCGGAGTCGAAGGACCCCGTGGCAAAACCGTGCGCTGCTCATCGGGATTCCTCGACTTCGCTCGGAATGACGGGCTAAATTCGCTTTATGTCCGACGAACCAAAAGGCGAGCTGGTGATTCAAACGATCGCCATGCCTCAGGATACAAATCCGAATGGCGACATTTTCGGCGGATGGGTGACGTCACAAATGGACCTGGGGAGCGGGATTCTCGCGGCGAAGACGGCGCAGGCGCGCGTGGTCACGGCGGCGATGGAAGGAATGTCGTTTTTACAGCCGGTGAGAGTGGGGGACACCGTCAGATGTTATGCGCACGTGGAGAAAATCGGGCGGACTTCAATGACAATCCCTGTCGAGGTTTGGGTGACGCGTTACATGACCGGTGAAGAACTTCGCGTGACACATGGCGTGTTTACGTTGGTGGCGGTCGATGAGTCGGGAAAACCGATTCCGGTTCAGCGCGGCAGCGCCTGACAATGACGAAATCCGAATGACGAATTATGAAGGAATGACGAACGGGCGAAGGTGTGCGCGCCGATTTCGCACGAAATGCTTTCGGAATTCGGCGAGATCTCGCCGCTTCCAGAGCGTGTGAGGGTACTCTCGAGAGTGCACAATGAACGATGAGGTAATAGCATTTGACGGAGAGGAAACGATGCGCAGCCGATGGATTCGTCATTGGAGCTTCGTCATTGGTTCGTCATTCGTCATTCGTCATTTTTGTGATGCCTCGCTTTGCTTACCTCTTCGAACGGTTCCCCTCGTTCGGGCAAACCTTCTGCTATCGCGAAGTAGCGGAGCTTGATCGGCAGGATATCGCGCCGCCGATCTTTTCCATCCGGAATCCGAAAGACGAACCATCACAAGATTGGGATACGCGCATCGTCGAACGGGTGCATTATCTTCCAGACGAAAAGGAGCTGGTGGAAGAAGTTCGACTGGCCGGAAAAAAAGGAAAGCTCGGCCCAGATATTGTTGCCGCTCTTGATGAATGGGGACGTCGCACCGATTTCCTTCGGCTCTACCAGGCGGTACACGTTGCTCTGCGTTTGCAGACAATGGGGATCAATCATCTGCACGCTCATTTCGCCGGTATGGCTGCGCGAACTGCTTTTTGGATAAACAGGTTTTTTTCGATCAATTTCAGTTTTACCGCGCACGCGAACGACATTTTCTCTCCGCGGCAGTTCGAAATCGGACTGGATCAACTTGTGGACAAAGCCCGCGTAATCGTAACCGAAACGGATTACGCCGCGCGTTTTCTGCGCGACCAATTCCCTCATCGCGCCGATCACGTCCATCGCGTTTACAACGGACTCGATCTCGCGGAATTTGGGCGCGCCGATTTTTCTTCGACTCCACCGCTGATCATTGCAGTCGGCCGTTTGATTTCCAAAAAGGGGTTCGGCGATCTAATTCGAGCCTGCGCGTTACTCGCCGAACGTGGGAAATCGTTCCGCTGTGAAATTATCGGTGAGGGTCCGCTTAAGGACGAGCTGCGCCGGCAAATCGGTGGATTCCATTTGCAAAACAATGTCGTACTGACGGGCGCAAAACCGCAGACGCAACTCCGCAGGCGGCTCGCTGCGGCAAATGTATTTGTGCTCCCGAGCGTGATTGATACAGACGGCGGCATGGACAATCTGCCGACAGTGATCATGGAAGCGATGGCGACGGGGTTGCCTGTCGTGTCGACGAACATCGG
>DASXOI010000076.1:0-9809 GCA_036494375.1 Candidatus Udaeobacter sp. | reverse complement strand
GGATCCTTCGACCTCGCTTCGCTGCGCTCAGGATGACGAAGACTCAATGCATTTCAACCAGCGACATCATCGCCTTCTGTACGCGGAGGCGTTCGGCCTCGAATTCGTCTGGTGTACTCGTCGGGTTGACGCGAAGCGGCGGGCTGATCAGCACGCGTACTTTCGAAAATGGCTGCGGAATGATGAAGCGATCCCAGCTTCCCAAGCGCCAGCAGCGGGAATATTCCAGATTCATCGGCAACACCGACGCACTTGATTTCTGCGCGAGAAAAACGACTCCTGGCCCAAGCTCGTAAGCAGGGCCGCGCGGACCATCAGGCGTAATGACCACGTCGCGTCCTGACGCAAGCTCCTCGGTAAGCTGAAGAATTGCGCTCGCGCCCAGACGCGAGCTGGAGCCGCGAATCACATCGTAACCAAAACGATGAATGGCATCGGTTAGTAAGTCGCCATCGCGGCTGGCGCTTATCAGCGCCGCTCCGGGACGATTTGGAAAAAAGCGTCGCAAAACCAATGGGAAAATTAGCAGCCGATTATGCCAGAGCGCGCCGATATAACTTTCCGTCACCGGTTTCCCAAGAATGCCCGCGCGATCGTCAATTTCGTAACGCAGCGTACGCTCCCAAACCCGCAACAACTGCACTCCAAACGCGATCAGCCATCGCGCAAGCCGACCTTCTATCTTCAATTTTTCTTACGCGACGTTTTCGCCGACCCCTTTTCAGCCCAGCGATATGCCCCCGGACTCGGCAACCCAATTTGGTCGAGGATGCGCCAAACCACTGTATCGACAACGGCGGTGAGTGAATCGGGACGACTATAGAAGGAGGGAACCGCCGGGAGAACAATCGCGCCCGCCTCAAGCAAAGTCACGACATTGCGAGCGTGAATCAAATTCCACGGTGTTTCCCGGGGAACCAGAATCAGTTTCCGTCGTTCCTTCAAGAAGACATCGGCCGCCCGCAACAGGACGCTATCGCTAGAACCGGAAGCGATTCGCCCGAGCGTGGCCATCGAACAAGGAACGATCACCATTGCGTCGAAACGCGCCGAGCCGCTCACAAAAGGCACGTTCATGTCACCTTCAGAATGCTGCGAAACTTCCGCAGGAATTTTGAGATTATCCAGCTCCTGCTTCGCAACCACTCTCGCGTACGCACTCATTACGAGATGCACCTCGTGAGTCGCGCAATCGATTTGCTCAAGCAAGCGCTGCAGATAGATCGATCCGCTTGCGCCAGTGGCGGCGATCACCAGTCTCATATTATTCTTGTCATTCCGAGCGGAGCGAAGCGTAATCGAGGAATCCCGCGGAGCAACCGGACGGTAACGCTACGGGATCCCTCGAGTTCGCTCGGGATGACGAAGCAAGAGGTTCGGATTTCAGGGAACCTTCATTCATTTTGAAGTAACGCGACCATCCTGGTTGCGCCGCCAGAAAATGGCAAGTGCGGCGCGCGGATTCATCCTAAAGAGGACCAAGACGCTTGCGCTGCGTTTCTTCTTCAACGAAGCGTTTCGATTCGATGGGCAAACACACGCTGACGGGAAACATTAAATTGCATCACGCGTTTCGGTCCAGAATTCTCGGGAACCGGCGCGATATTTGGGTGTATTTGCCCCCGGGCTATCGCCGATTTTCGGGAAAAAGTTATCCCGTTTTGTATTTGCACGACGGACAGAACGTTTTCGACGCCGCAACTTCGTTTGGCGGCGTGGAATGGGGCGTCGACGAGACCTCTGAACGCCTTATCCGCGCTAGAATTATCGAGCCAGTGATTGTCGTCGCAGTCGCGAACATCGGCGAAGACCGGGTCCATGAGTATACCCCCACGCCAGGAGTGATCGAAGCAAAGGGAAGACGGAAAAAACGCAGCCGTGGGCTAGCGCGTCTCTACGCAAGTTTTCTCATGGAAGAACTCAAACCCTACATCGACGGAAAATATCGGACCAAGCCTGAGCCGGAATTCACCGGCCTTGGTGGGTCCTCCTTGGGCGGACTTGTGACACTCGCGATTGGAATTTTAAACCCGAACGCATTCCGCCGGCTCATAGTGATGTCGCCCTCCGTCTGGTGGGATGATTTCGCTATTTATCGACTGGTTGATTCTATAAAACGAAAGCCACCGCTGAAAATTTGGATCGATACCGGCACAGCCGAGCCGGGCTGGGAACAAACTCGCGAACTATGCAAGCGACTAGTCGAGAAAGGCTGGAAAGCGGGCAAGGATCTTCTATACATGGAAGCCGACCACGGCGATCACAGCGAAGCAGCCTGGGCAGCGAGGGTCGAACCGGCGCTAAGCTTTTTGTTTCCTACGCGGAAATGATCTTTTTGTCGCGATCATTCCGAGCGAAGTCGCCTGCCAAGCCGTGGCTTCATGCGAAGGCTGGAGGAATCCCGCATCGAAACTGAGAGCTAATTAAACGGGGTCGCTTCGACTTCGCTCCGCTTCGCTCAGGATGACGCCCTTGGTTTATGGCGGCCCCGGCGATGGATTCGGCGGCAACGGTTCGGGCGGAGGTACAGGAGGGGGCGGAGTTGGTCGCGGCGGAGACGGATTCTGTGGCATGTAGCCCTCGTTAAAGAATCGCTTTTACTGCAGCGGTTTGCCGTAAACCTGATAAACGCGAACAACGCCGCCTACAAAATCCCAGTCCTTTTGATACGAGAAAGCCCGATCGTGTGCAGACCAGGTAAGCTCGCGCGGCGACTCTGGATGATTTGGATCGTACACGAGATAGCGATCGCCGGGATTCGGCGATGAAGATTTCAGCTTATAAACCAAAACAGAGTGGTTGATCGTGAACCGGGGATAAGTTGTAAGAAATGCGACGAATAATTCTCCGCGCGCCAACGCAGTATTCAATCGAGCGTGAGTCTTTTCCTGGTAACCGGTACCATCCTGAAACATCATCCGGGCATTGCTAATTCGAAAGTAACTCGGCCAACCATGTCCGATGCTTAATTGCACGAGTTCGCGACGGGCCTTGCTCATTTCCTTCAGGTCCTTGTATCCCGGAAAGACAATTCGTTGATTTTCCGGTAATGGCTCCGCCCAAGCCGCCTGGCGTGTCACAGCGCGAACGCGAGCCGCCAGCGCTGCGTCATCCAGGGGAGTACTTCGCGGCTCGAACCGAGCAAATTTCTTAAATTGGGCGGCGGTGCGAGACATCACAAAGCAGTGACGATTATATGCGTCCTTCTTCGTCGCTGACGGTTTTCGTAAAGAAGCGTGTCCCTGGTGATACTCGAACACCGTTTGATTGGCGAACGCGAACGTGTCGCGATCAAAACGGAACTGCGACGCCGCTCCGTCGGCGCGCGCGAACGCGACAGCGGCAAAAACAGCCAGCCACCAAACCCCTATCGATTTGCCCCACATCCCCAACATCACATCACAGGCGAGCCGGGGCGGTGACGGTTTTTCCTTCCGAAAACACACCCAGACGTCGAAATTTTTGATATCGTTTCTCTAACAATTCCGCGATCGGAATCTGAGAAACCTTGCCCAAGCTCCGTCGCAGCGCTTCTCCAAGATTCCCCGCAGCTGAGGCATAATCGCGGTGCGCGCCGCCCTCCGGCTCGGTGATGATTTCGTCAACCACTTCAAGTTTCAAAAGATTCTGTGCGGTCAGTTTGAGCGCCTCAGCGGCTTCAGCAGCATGGCGCCGGTCTCTCCACAAGATCGCGGAGCAGGCTTCCGGACTAATGACTGAGTAGTAAGCGTTCTCGAAAATCAAAACACGATCTGCGACGCCGATGCCAAGCGCCCCTCCCGAGCCACCTTCACCGATCACTGCGGCAATGACCGGGACACGCAGCTTCATCATCTCACGAAGATTCACAGCGATCGCCTCAGAAATGTGGCGCTCCTCCGATCCAACACCTGGGAAAGCGCCCGGTGTATCGATGAGAGAAATCACCGGCATCCCGAATTTTTCGCCGAGACGCATCAAGCGCAACGCCTTGCGGTAGCCTTCCGGATGCGCGCAACCGAAATTGCGCATCACGTTCTCCTTGGTGTTGCGGCCCTTTTGGTGAGTGATAACGATGCAACGCTGGCTGCCGAGCATCGCCATTCCGCATGGCATTGCACGATCGTCGGCAAAACGGCGGTCGCCGTGCAATTCCACCCAGTCCGTAAAACATCTTTGAATATAATCGAGCGCGAAGGGTCTTTGAGTATGGCGGGCAATTTGGACCCGCTGCCAGGCCGTCAAGTTGTCGTAAACGTGGCCGCGCGTTTCCCGAAGCTTTGCCTCAAGTTCTTTCACCGCCGAACCGAGGTCCACATCGTGCTTTGTGGAATGACTTCTCAAATCCTGCAGCCGCCGTTCCAATTCAAAGATCGGCTTTTCAAAATCGAGCGGTTGCCATTCCATGAGCGTTACAGCGTTAGAGGGTTAAAGCGGGATACGTTCTTTGTCATTGTGAGCGAAGTGAAGAATCTCTGATTATTCGCTTCAACGCATCACGGTTCAACGCTTCAACGAGCTTAGTCAACAATCGTCACCGAGGTGCTTTTATTTACAAGCGTGCTCAGCTCCTCGAGATCAACCGCGGCGAGTCCCAGACCGGTCGGCGGAGGCGGCTGGTCGAGATTGGGATGCGATGCATCCGCCACCGCATACAACGTATACGCTGGCGCGCCGGCCAGTCTGATCCATTTTGTGCTGCCCAGGTACTCCTTGCTACCGAGCCCAACGCGTTTGCCCCCTTTCCAAGCCATCGTTTCAGCAACTTTCGCCATGATTTTGGTCGGCTGTTTCTGCGGCAGCTTTGTCTCGCGCACGTGATATTGCTTGAAAAACGCTCCGTGGTTCAACAGCACAATCAGTTTCGCCTTACGGTGGATTACCATGGAGAAATCGGGATGCGAGATCAGCAGCTTATCGCCAATCCGCAGCATAGTGCCGCTCATATTATTCATGCGCATGATCATCTCCGGTGTCGTCTTCAGCTTGCGCGCAATCTTCGCCAGTACGTCCCCAGACTTCACAATGTATTCGATCTTTTCCGGAGATGGGCGGCGCGACAGCAAAATTGTGGTGTTCACTTCCCCAAGGATATCCCGGGCTTCATCGAGGTGTTTCCCAGCGGGATATTTTTGGATGACAGCGACAAGCGCATCACGCGCTTCGGGGAGTTTTTCATCCTGACGAAGTTTAACCGCCGCCTCAAATTCCGGCAGACTGACGTCCACCACGGGCGGCGGAGTGACTTCCCCGCGCTGTTCCTTTTTCACTTCGATCTCTTCTTTGACGAACGTGTTGTAACCGAACCACGCGGCTCCGCCGAAGATCGCCAGTGCCAAAAGTAGAACGAAAAGCCATTTCATGACTTTGTGCTTAGCGCGTCATATTGAGCGGAGCGAAACATCCCGGATCATCGCTGTTCGTTAATCCAATTAGATAATCCGAGATTCTTCGCTTCGCTCAGAATGACAAATTGCCGCCACCAAAGAGGTATCAGTCGCTGGTAACGGGTAAGGAAGCGTATTAGCCCTGTTCGGCTTCGCTTCCAGGGAAGAACCGATGCCAAAGACGTCCAATGGTAGGCTCCTCCCGGTTTGTCCAGGTAAAGTGACAATCCTGACAGTAAAATTCTTTCGGAATAATTTTTAGAGCGCAAAGCACGCCGACGAGAGCGGGCGTCAAAAATTTCCGCGTCATCTGCGGGTATTCGATATTTGAAGAGTTGCATTGGGGGCAGCGAATCAGCGCAGCGGAAATGTCTGGATCAGTCGATTCCCATTCGATCATGAGGCTTTGCGCCTTCTCGAAATCACTGTCCTCCACCATGACCTTGGCATTCGCTTGCGGTTTGGACATGAAGCCGAACTGCTGCATCGGCGCCTCATTGTGAACGTCGGCCTTGATCCCTGAATCCTGAAAACGCCGTTTAAGCTGGCGCGCTTTAGCGGGCTCATTAAAAGTGGCGATGGTCACCATAAAATCTCCTTCACGCGCTGCAGCACATCGTCCTGATCAAACATCAAATCGTCGTTGAGCGCAAGGTTTTGACATCAGCGGGATTTGCCGGCAGTCCGCTGAGGGCTGCGGACGCTAAAGCGCTTAATGCGTAGGTGGAGGAAACCAATGGTACAGCGTTAAGTAAACAAGAACTCCGGTGATAGACACGTAGAGCCAGATCGGAATCGTCCAACGCGCGATCCGCTTGTGCCGGTCCCATCTGCGACGAAAAACCGGAACAAGCGTCAAAATGACCAATGGTAGCGTCACAAACGCGAGCAGAACGTGCGAGGCCAGAATCGGAAAGTAGATCCCCGCAAACCAGCCCGTATATCCCGAAGATTTCTCGCCAACGCGCGCATGATAAGTGATGTAGCCAACCAGAAAACAGGCAGACGAGAGAAGGGCTGTGATCATGCACACCATGTGACGGCGCCACGCGCCGCGGCGGATGAAGTACCAACCCGCGGAAATAAAAATGGTGCTCACGAGATTAAACGTGGCGTTAAGGGCGGGCAGGTCAGAGGTTGAAATCACGTTGAAGCGGCTGAACCGTTAAAATTAGAATGCCATTCCGAGCGAAGTCGAGGAATCCTATTGCATCATTTATCGGTAAAAACACTGCGAGATCCTTCGACTCTGCTCTGCTCCGTTTACGATGATCAATTGCGGCTCGGACGCTTCAACGCTTTAACGTCTCATTAAGCATGCCTGTCGCTTTGGAACAACCTGAGGTTCATTATTCCGCGCAAACGCCCCGATTGCGCCGGACGCGTCGTGTTGTTGCAATCGCAATTCGCCTGGCAATCCTTGCGGTCGTCGTTGCAATCTTGGCCGGTGGTTATTATCTGGCGCGACGGGGATTTGGCCGTGAATGGCGGTCCCGCGTCGTGGAAGAGCTACACAAACGCGGGGTCGAAGCTCAGATCGGACGGCTAACGCTGGATCCATTCCGCGGTCTGGTCGCGAAACACGTGAGGATTTTCGATTACAGAAACCGCGAAAACACACTGGCCCTGATCAGCGAAGTGTCTCTCGATATCAATTACGCAGCACTCATTCATCATGAACCGTTTCTTAATGCGCTGGATGTGCGCGACGCGCAGATCACATTTCCTATCAAGACCGCGGAAGGAAAATCCAGTCGCGCGCAACTGACTAACCTCCGCGCGCACATTTATTTTCCGCCGGAACAGATTTACGTCAGCCAGGCCGAAGGAACTTTTTGTGGGATTCGACTGTCAGCGAGAGGACAATTAATCAAGCGCGCCGATTACCAGGCATCGGCGTCAATCACACCGGAAGAATGGCAAAAACGATTGTCGCTTGCGCAGCGTGTCGTGACTGAACTGCAAAAATTCAGTTTCGCCGCAGGGCCTCCTTCTTTGCAATTGAAGTTCAGCGGAGACATGGCAGACCTCGAAAATGCCCGGGTCGAGGCGACTCTGCGGGGGGACCGGCTACAACGAGGCAACTACGAAATTAATTATCTGTCCGCCGCGGCCGAATGGAACAACCAAAGGTTGGATGTCGCGCATTGTGAATGGAGCGACGCGAAAGGCACCTTCGCCGGTCGCGGCGATTGGAGTCGAGAAACCAACGTCGCCAAATTCCGGATTCACAGCACGCTGAATTTGAAAGGATTCCTCGATGCTTTCGGAGTTGCTGAACCGATGGCAGACGTAGAATTCCAATCGCCACCTCTGCTCGAAATCACCGGCTCGATAAACCTGGGCGCCGAGCGATTCCAACCGGACCTCATCGGACACGCTGCTTTTGGACAGTTCACGTACAAGAAGGTGCCCTTTTCCGAGCTCAGCGCGGATTTTTCATGGGACGGCGAGCGGACTTTCGTTCGCGAGTTGCGCGTGCGCCACCAGACCGGTCAACTCAGAGCGGATCTCTTCGATGCCCCAGGCGATTTTCGGCTAAACCTCGAGAGCACCATATCTCCAGAGGCAGTGCGCCCGTTCGTTCCGGCCGAGGCAAGCGGATTTCTGCGCGAATGGCAGTGGCAACGTTCGCCTGCAATTCGGATGGCAATTCGCGGTACAGAGCGCAATCCAGATAGTTGGCAGGGCGACGGCACAGTTGATCTGGGGCGCACCCGGTTTCGAGGAATCTGGATGAATGGCGCCAATGCCCGCATTCATTTCGCCGATGGCGCGGTCACTTACGACGATATTCAGGTCACACGAGATGAAGGCACCGGTTCCGGCAGCTTCACGTACGATTTCAAAAAACACGAAGTGCGCATCTCGAATATCCGCAGTTCGTTGTATCCAGCAGAAGTAATTTTCTGGATCGACCCGAAGACGTCGAAAACTATTGCTCCTTACAAATTTCGGCGTCCCCCGAATCTCGTCGCAAACGGAGTTTATCAGTTCCGCGGCGGCAAGAACACGCGGCTGGAGATCAAGCTCGATGCCTCAAGCGGAATGGAATATGTCTTTCTTGGCAAAACGTTGCCGTTCGATCGTGTCGCGGCGCGATTGCTTTTCACGAACGACCGCCTGCAAATTAACGATGTTCGCGCGGATCTCCTTGGTGGTACGCTGCGCGGGAATGCGGACATCTCACTGGCACGAAACGACCCGCATTATCGCGCCACCGTATCCGTAAGCGAAATCAATTTCCCGCGGCTGACTGACTTGTACTTCAACTACAAGACTGCACAGGGACTGTTGCGCGGCACGTATGAGTTCAACGGCATGGGCAATGATTGGCGAACGATGCGAGGCAAAGGGAAAATTGAAGTAAGCGATGGCAACGTTTTCGCCATACCGATTTTTGGGCCGCTGTCAGGAATTCTAAATCACATCGTGCCCGGCAGCGGCTACAGCATCGCCCACAAAGCAAACGCCGAATTCACCGTCGGAAACGGCATCATTCACACAGAGGATTTCGAGGCCGGTGGCTCTCTCTTCAGTATGCTTGGCAACGGCGACATTCATTTTCTCGATGATAAACTCGACTTCAATCTGCGGCTGGATATGAAAGGGCCCGGCATAGTGCTCCTGCCGATGTATAAACTTTTCGAATACGCCGGTGAAGGGAGCCTCAAGAAACCGGATTGGCACCCGAAGCGGTTTTAAAAGAGCAGTGAAGAAAAAAGAACCGGCGAGACGGCGAAACGACGAAACGGCGAGTTCCCCGATTCGCCCATTCGCCGATTCGCCGACTCATCCGATACTTCTCGGCGCGCACATGTCCATCCGCGGCGGGGTGAGCATGGCCATCGAGCGCGCGCGATCGATTGGCTGCACGGCGATGCAGGTATTTGTGAAAAACAACATGCAGTGGTTCGCCAGACCGCTGACCCGCGAGGAAATCCGCGCTTTTCTCAATCACATTCAACGCGGCGAATTGTTGTCGGTGTTCGGGCACGCCAATTACCTGATCAACTTCGCTGCGACCAATCCGCAATTTCACGCCAACTCCATTCGCGCCCTCGCCGAAGAACTGGTGCGGGCAGATCAACTTGAACTCCCGTTTTTGGTGATGCATCCGGGTGCGCACCTCGGCGCGGGCGAAGAAGCAGGTTTGAAAAAGATCGCTGAGTCAATCGACGAGGTGTTTCGGAAGATTCCCAAAGTAAAAACGAAAATCGCACTCGAAATTACGGCTGGCCAGGGTTCCTGCATCGGTCATCGGTTCGAGCATCTTGCGCACATCATCGCAAGCGTGCGCGAGCCGGAGCGTTTGCGCGTGTGCCTCGATACTGCGCATCTGTTTGCCGCCGGTTACGAGATCAACAGCGAATCAGGATCGAGGAAAACATTTCGTGAATTCGATCGCGTCATCGGTCGCGATCGTCTCGTTGCGATTCACGT
>DASXOI010000075.1:0-7574 GCA_036494375.1 Candidatus Udaeobacter sp. | reverse complement strand
CGTCGCCAACAAAACCTTGCACTGCATGAAAGCTTACGTGGAGGCAAGGGCAGACAAGGTGACGGCATGAGTCGAAGACGCGCGGTCATTACAGGTATCGGCCCGATCACATGCATCGGCACCGGCGTGGATCGGTTTTGGGAAGGGATGCTGGCAGAAAAAAGCGGCATCGGCGGTATCACAAGCTTCGATCCGACTGTGTTCCATGTGCGATGTGCGGGCGAAATTCGTGATTGGAATGCCGAAGATCACTTTTCACCGCAGCGTCTGAAACGGCTCGATCGTTACGCTCAATTCGCGGTCGTGTCTGCAAAGCTCGCGCTGGAAGACGCGCGCATCGAATACTCTCGCGAAAAGCCGCAGGATCGCGTGGGCGTCAGCTTCGGCACCGCGCTTGGCGGCGTCTGCAAAGCCGAGGAACAATACATTAGATATCTAAAAAAAGGCGCGCGCGGCGTCCAACCTACCCTTGCTGTCCAGGTCTTCGGTGGTTCGGCGCATTCAAACATTGCAATCGAATTCGGCTTTCGCGGCGTGGGCACGACAAATTCAAACAGTTGCGCCAGCGGCACAGTCTCGGTCGGCGAAGCGTTGCGTTACATTCGCGACGACTTTGTAGATGTAGTTGTGGCCGGCGGAGCGGAAGCGCCGCTGACTGCCATCACCATTGGCGCATTCGATATCATCAAAACAATGAGCAGATGGTCTGGTGAGCCGACTCTGGCGTGTCGCCCATTTGATGCGCTGCGCGATGGATTTGTCATGGGCGAAGGCGGCGCTTCGCTTGTTGTGGAAGAATTGGAACACGCGCGCACTCGGGGCGCACGCATCTACGCGGAGGTACTAGGGTACAGCTTAAACAACGACGGCTTTCACATGACCACTCCGCTCCCGAGCGGTGAATCGTGCGTTCGCGCGATGCGCGAGGCGCTCGCGGACGCGCAATTGATGCCCGAGCAGATCGATTACATCAATGCGCACGCCAGTTCGACACGGCTCAACGACAGCGCGGAAACGGCGTCGATCAAACAAGTATTCGGTGATCATGCGCGGCGCATTCCGGTAAGTGGGACCAAAGGTTATTATGCGCATCCGCTCGGCGCGACCGGCGCAATCGAAGCGGGCCTTTGCGCACTTTCGTTGGATCGGCAATGGATTCCGCCGACCATCAATTACCAAAACCCCGACCCAGCCTGCGATCTCGACGTGATGCCAAACCATGGCCGAGCGGCTTCGTTGAATTACGTGATGAGCAATTCATTCGGGTTCGGCGGTATCAACGCGTCCATTGTGCTGGGACGCGTTCGCGATTAAATCATGCGGTCAGCCAGCTGTCATTCCGAGCGAAGTCGAGGAATCCCGCAGTGGAACGTTAAGTTAACTTCGCGGGATCCTTCGACTTCGCTTCGCTCCGCTCAGGATGACACTGAATTTTATTGAGCAAATCCGGCCGATTCTCACGCGTGCGTTTGATTGCGTGCTCGTTACGCCACTTCGCGATCTCCGCGTGATTGCCGGAGAGCAAAACGTCCGGAATTTTCCAGCCACGGAAATCGGCGGGTCGAGTGTACTGGGGCGCCTCCAGAAGACCATTACTGAAGCTGTCGTCAGCAGCCGACTGCTCATGGCCAAGCGTTCCGGGCAGCAAACGGACAATTGAATCAACCAAAACAACCGCTGCAATCCCGCCGTTCGTGAGCACGTAATCGCCGATCGAAATTTCAAGATCGATCAAATGTTCGATCACGCGATGATCGACTCCTTCGTAATGGCCGGAAATGATTATAAGATGCGATTCTTGGGACAACTGCTGCGCCAGGCGTTGGTCCAACCGACGTCCTGCGGGCGACATCAACAGGATTTTCGATTGCCGATTGCCGATTGCCGATTGTTCAGCATTGGACGTCTGCCGTTCGGTGTTCGGCGTTTTCCTTAACGCTTCCACTGCCGCAAAAATGGGCTCCGCCTTCATCACCATCCCCTGCCCACCGCCGAACGGCGCATCGTCGACCACGTGATGTTTGTCCGTTGCCCAATCGCGCAGATTATGAATATGCAGATCGATAATGTGGTTCTCCTGCGCCCGCTTCATGATGCTTTCGCTCAAAGGAGCGCGGCAGATTTCAGGAAACAACGTGACAATATCGATTCTCATTTAACGAAGGAAACGTCCAATGCTGAACGCCCAACGTCCAACGCCAAACTGTCCTGGTGTTGCTGAGGAAATGCGGTGGCGTTGGAAACAGCCGCCCCCGGAAATCATTCCACGATTTCAAGCACCGCGCGCTGTCCGTGACGCGCCGCAGAGCTGGCCAGCAAAGCGCGAATAGCGTGAATGGTTTGACCTGATCGGCCAATCACACGGCCTACATCTCCGCGTCGAAGTTGCAATTTGAAGGTAATCATTCTCCCGTTGGGAATTTCCGTGAGCACCATGTCATCGGGAAATTCGATCAGGTCGCGAATGATGAACTCCAAAAACTCTCGCATCCGCGAAAGACTAACCACGAATCCGCCGGCGCACAACAGCTACGGCGCGACAAGTGGACACGAATAAACACGAATTTTCGCTTAACCGTTGTGCTGCTGTAGCGTCCGCTTTCTCAGCGGAATAGATTACGCGTGAATGAGAGAATGCGCTGAGGACAGCGCACGCTACAACTCCAGAGAGCCCACGCTAGCTTGGGGTGTCTTGCGAAGGCGCCGTAACCTTGTCAGTCGGCTCGGGAACTTCTTGTTGGGCTTCAGCTGTTGGCTCGGAAGTAACCGTCTTTTTTTGTTTCCTGATCAAGCTGCGTACGGTGTCGGACGGTTGCGCGCCCTTGCTCATCCAGTACTCTGCACGCTCAATACTGAACGAACTGTTTTGACCAGTTAGTTTGGGATCGTACGTGCCAAGGATCTCGATAAATTTCCCGTCGCGTGGACCGCGGCTGTCGGCGACTACGACTCTGTAGTACGGCCGGTTCTTGCTGCCTTCTCTGCGTAATCTGATTGAAACTGCCATGGTAAATTAACTTCTCGTTCGCGCCATTTGCGCCATCATTTTTTTCATCTTTCCTGCGTTCTTCATCAGCTTCCGCATCTGATCAAAGCGCCGCAGCAAATCATTTACCTCCGTGACGGTCGAACCGCTCCCGCGCGCGATGCGTTGGCGCCGCCGGGCATTTAGAATGTCGGGGCGCGTCCGCTCTTCGTTTGTCATCGAAAGCACGATCGCTTCCGTGCGCTTGAGCTGTTTCTCGTCAACGGAGACGCCCTGCATGTTACTCATTCCGGGTAACATGCCAAGAATATTCTCCAGCGGCCCCATGCGGCGCATCATTTTGAACTGCGCCAAAAAATCATTGAAATCGAATGAAGCCGTCCGGAGTTTGCGTTCAAGCCTCGCAGCGTCTTCGGTGTCGACGGCTTCAGCAGCTTTTTCGACGAGACTGATAACATCGCCCATTCCAAGAATGCGCCCCGCAAGCCGCTCTGGAATAAAGAGTTCAAATTGATCAAGCTTTTCACCTGTGCCTGCGAATTTGATCGGTCGGTGCGTGACCTCGCGCATCGACAGTGCCGCGCCGCCGCGGGCGTCGCCATCAAGCTTCGTCAGAATAATTCCGGTAATAGACAAAGCAGCGTCAAACCCGCTCGCTATGCTCACGGCTTGCTGTCCGGTCGCGGCATCTGCAACGAGCAAAATCTCGTGCGGCTGCAAAAATTCTTTGAGCGCCTTGAGTTCGTCCATGAGGACTTCGTCGATTTGCTGTCGCCCCGCCGTATCAAAGATCTGCACACTCGGCGCGTCCGGCGTTCGCGCCCTAACAAGCGCCGCGGCGGCGACACGCTGCACATTTTTCTCACCGGGGTCCGGAACACGAACCGGGACGTCGATTTGTTTTCCAAGCGTTGCGAGTTGTTCGATCGCCGCGGGCCGTTGCAAATCGCACGCCACCAGCGATGGCATGCGACCTTGTTTCTTTAACAGCAGCGCAAGCTTGGCCGCCGAGGTTGTTTTGCCGGACCCGTTGAGCCCAACGATCAAAATGCGCGTTTGATCTTCCATGCGAAGCGGCTCTGCGTCGCCGCCAAGCAGCACCGTCAATTCATCATGAAAAATCTTCACAATCTGCTGACCGGGCGTAATGCTGCGAAGTACACTTTCGCCAAGCGCTTTCTCTTTTACGCGCGCAATAAATTTTCTGGCGACCTGAAAATCGACATCCGCTTCGAGCAACGCCATTCGAACCTGGCGCAACGCAGCATCGATGTTCGTCTCGCTGATAACACCGTGGCCGCGGAGGTCTTTGAAAATCTCCTGAAGTTTATCGCTAAGTTGAGGAAACATATTGTCCTACAGGGTGGCTCGGCTTCTGCGAAGACGATATTATCGTTCGCGGTCAGGGTGCATCATCAACGTGTTGAGAACAACACGTTCCACGACCGCGCGATTACTTTTTAACGGCGGTGGCGGGCGAACTTGCAGCTGTAGCTGCTGCGGCTTCTTCGATTCCGAAGGTCCAATGCGCTTCGACTTTTTTACCCTCAGATTTGGCGCTGACGATCACGGTGCACGTCTTCTCACGGAGCTTTTGTGGCACCTGATACGATGCGGTGCCGGTTTTAGCATCAAAGTTGGCCGGAACGAGGCCCAGGCCGCTCACGCGCATTTGCACGCTGCCCGGCTCGATCTGCCCTACGTTGCTAAGGTTCGCTTTGATTAACGGCAATGCCGTGCGCACCGTTTCGCCGTCGGCCGGTTGTGTGGTGAGATCTTTGGCGCCCACTTCGGCTACTGCCGTACCGCCTGCGGACGACGCGCCAATCATGTTCACTGCGTCTGCAAACACTTTCGGCTTATTCGCTTCAATAGCGTAACGACCGATCGCATCCATCGGAGAAGTAAAGGTAATCGGCTGCCCGTACACCGTGAACATCGCTTCATAACCGGCATTGCGCGCGAGTTCCTTCACATGTTCGTTGTAATTTCCGAACGGCACCGCAAAGCAATTCACTTTAATGCCCAGCCGCTGTTCGAGCAGTTCCTTGCAACCAACGACTTCGTTATGAATCCATTTTTCGTAGTCGGCCCCAGTCAGCTTTTTCCTGCTTCGTTTTCCGCCTGGCTCAATCACGGTGACGTTGTGCCCTTCGCGCAAATCCTGGTGCGTGGCTGAGTGCGCCTGAATATCAACGCCGTTGTCGCGAAGATCGGCGAGCTGTTCCCAAGTGATTGCTTCTCCTCCGCCGAGCGTACCGCCGCGCACGCCTTCAGTGTAAATGAACATCGTAAACGGATAGCCGTACTTTTTCAGAATCGGCCACGCCACGTCATATTGCGATTTCCAGCCGTCATCGAAAGTAATGACAGCGGAACGCGGTGGTATGTTCTTCTCGCCCCGCTTCCAGGCGAGCATGTCCTGCATCGGGATTACGGTGATGCCCTTGTCTTTCAATTCCTTCATCTCCGCTTCAAACGCAGCAGGCGTGATCTCCGTGCCGGGGTATCGAATTTTGTCTACCAGCCGATGGTAACAAAAAATAAGTACCTGAGCGGTTTGATCGACGACTGGCTTCTTGACCTTTGGAGTTGCCGCCACTACAGGAGCAGCCGTCGCCGCAGCCGTTCCAGGGGCAGCGGAACCGCCAGATTGCGATTTATCGGTAACGGCTGGCTGCTTTTTGCACATCGAAAGATTCAGTGCCAGCAGTAATGGAAGGATTGCGAATCGGATCATCATAAGATTGGTAAGGGATTAAGAGTAGTGGCGCAAAACACAAGTGGATTTTATACGCGATATTGGAAACATGCGAATCGTTGACAGATGCAGAGACGCTCGTTTCAGTTTCAGCTAAACATTTTGATGCACCACCGGTTTTGCTATGAGATGAAAGTGTCGGTTCTGGTCACGCGGATCGTTTCACTCGCGTTTGTCGCCTTATTAGCGGCGTGCGGCACGGTGAGAACTTCCGGTGTCAGAAACACAACTAAAACGTTTTCCACTGTAGTCGTGGATGCCGGACACGGCGGGTACGATAGTGGCGCGTTTCGCCGATTCGGTCCCCCGGAAAAGATGGTCACGCTCGATGTAGCGGAGCGTCTCGAGCGGAAGCTACGCGAGTCGAAGATTAAAACCGTCATGACCCGAGATTCAGATGTGTTTATCCCGCTCGATGATCGCGTCAAAATGGAAAATAACCAAAAAAATGCAGTCTTTGTGAGCATCCATTTTAACGATTCGCCTAAACGTCGGACCCACGGATTTGAAACGTATTATCATTCCGGTGCGTCAGTCGATCTAGCGGATCGAATACAGCAAAAACTCATGGCGATCCCGAATTCCGCTAATGGCGGAGTTCACACCGCAAATTTTCGGGTGCTCCGGCTTGCCAACTGCCCCGCGGTTCTTGTGGAATGCGGGTATCTGAGCAACCGCGCTGAAGGCAATCATGCGGGAGACTCTGAATATCGCGAGTTACTGGCGGACAGAATTGCCGAAGCAATCGTCGAGGAGCGTTATGGAGAAGGAGTTTATCGGCCGCCTCCTCAAATCGCTGCTCAACTGAAGCCGCAGGCGGAACCGGCTACCAGCGACGCGGACGTCGCGCCAAGTGACTCGTTATAGAATTCAGCAGCGAGGCTAAAATTCCTTGCCTCGTTTTTCGGGACCGATAGCGGCGAGGAAAATTAGTATCACGAAGATCACCAGCGCGAAGAGACCGAGCGCCTTTGCGTAATCGGGATGTCCGCTGGCATCATGGAAATGATTTGCCAATTGGGCCTCCACAACGGCTGTATTGGCTGCGAATAGATTGCCCAGTTGATAGGCAAATCCTGGAAAGGTTCCTCGGACAGCATCAGGCGACAACTCATTCAAATGCACAGGCACAATTCCCCATGCGCCTTGCACCATGAATTGCATGGCGAATCCACCGATCACCAGAAACGTGTATCCCGGCGAAAATACCCACAGAGGAATCAACAGAATTCCAAGCACACAGCACAAAGCAATGGAGCGACGACGACCCCATTTTTGCGAGAGATGGCCGACTATTGTTCCACCGCAGATTGCGCCAATAGCGTAAATGATTCCGGTGGTCGCCTTTTGTGTCACACCGTAGTGGCGCTGTTCACCGAGAAATGTTTGATACATGTCCTGCGTGCCGTGGGACATTGCGTTAAACGCCGTCATCAACAAAATCACGTAAAGAAAAAGCGCCCAGTGGCATTTGAGCAGAAGAAAAGCCTGTCTCCAAAAATCACCCATCGCGTGCTGTTGGCGTAACCAGACAGGCGATTCACGAACGCGCGCACGAATGTAGAGGACAAGGAACGCGGGAAGCGCGCCTGCGACAAAGAGGCCGCGCCAGCCGAAGAACGGAAACACGATCCAATAAGCCACGGCCGCCAGGAGATACCCGAAAGCGTATCCTTGCTGCAAAAGCCCTGAGAACAGTCCCCGCGCTTGAGTTGGCAATGTTTCCATTGCCAGCGATGCGCCCAATCCCCATTCGCCGCCCATGCCGATCCCATAAAGCGCCCGAAAAATCAGCAGCACAGTGTAATTCGGCGAAAACGCTGTGAG
>DASXOI010000074.1:0-2469 GCA_036494375.1 Candidatus Udaeobacter sp. | reverse complement strand
CTCCCATTATCGTGACTGGATGGCTTACCAAGAATTGACGCCACTTCTTCATACGAAGAATTTAGTAAACCTTCTTTAGCTAACACGGAGGAATGCGACATCGCTGTGAAGAGAACGAGAATCAGCGATTTCCTCATCAAGCTAATTAATTATACTTTTCTTTATCCCGCTAAAAGAAGTTTGCGCAAAAACCGTTCCGGTTCTTTGAAATCGCCCGCGTGCTCGTGCGTTTCGATCACGTTGTCCTAACGGATTTAAGGCATTTCTCCATCTTTCGCGTAACCTCGCGCCCGACTCTACGCACTACCTGGTGTAAGTGGAACAAACTAGAAAGGAGCGCCTGAAATGAAAAAGCAAAAAAAGCCAAACATTGAGGTTCGGGACCTGGATCCGTTGAAGAACGTCACGGGTGGTGGCAGGCACCGGCATCACAAGATTGCAATCCCGGCCGCGCCCGTCGGGTGGATACCGAACCCTACCGGTGCCGGAAAATGGGATTATTAGCCGCGCGGGCGTTCTGACACAGATCCCAAACCCACGGGCATGGGGCAAATGCTTGGGGCGGTCATTCTTCGAGGTGGCTGCCCCTCTCTACATTCGGTTCGCCGTACCACAGGCGAACGAATGGAAGGGCATCGAAAATTAGATCAACTCCGCGACGATCCTTACGCGGGCGGAGTTCGTAAACGTTACTGCGAGCTAGTCATTGCGCCCTGTTCATATCACTTTGTTATTACTATGTGGAGTCTTTGAAACGCCGCTTTATGAGTTTGGCGTCTGACACGGACGCACTACAATTCGGCGGACGGACGAGTTTAGTTATCTCTCGGTTCTTATTTCTGTCATTCTCGGTCTCGCCGTTACGCAAATTTTGAAAGGGTTCCGCGGAATTTTGCTGTCGCGGACGCGGATTCGCATTTACTGGCCAGTGATCGCCTGGGCGGTCTTGCTGCTGGTGGTTTGCGTCCAAAGCTGGTGGGCGATGTTCGAGTTGCGGCACAATCCGATTCAATGAAATACTGGGAAATCGTCGCCAACAGACTCAGCAAAGCTGGTTGGAGCGTGAGCTGTGTCTTAGCGATTGATTGCCACGGGGGAACGCTCGCGCATCGCCCAGTGAGCAACAATGCAGTCCGATTGAACCGGCCGAAAATTCATTACGACTCCCCACGATGGTTCAGGAGCGGGGGCAGTCCACATTGCAACCAAAAATGCGATCACATACCATAGAAAATAGATTCTATGCCATGTTACTAGATCGTCCTGATATATCCATCTTTTCATAGTACTGATGTAATGCGTAAAATGCGGCGCGAGGTTACCGGGAAAGTTTGGATTGTCAGGATGTCGCCTTCGGTCGGTGGTCTTGAGTAGGATCGGAGAAGACGACGGTATTGGGAAATCATCGGACGATTGCATTCTTGCAGCTTCAAGAAATGGTCAGCATTTGCCAATTAGTGCGTAGCCGTATCGCCGCTGCAGTGCTAACCTGTCGGCAAATCTGAATCCAAGCACATGAACCCCCGGAAAATCACCATCGTAATCCTAGCCACGTTGTCTGCTGCGTCTCTCGCACTTGCCGACGATTTCAAAACGAACAACGGCAAAGAGTACAAGAATGCCATCGTCACACAGGTAGATACGGACGGAATTGTGGTGAAAACGAAAACAGGTATTTCGAAGCTCCACTTCACCGAATTACCTGAGGATGTTCAGAAGCAATATCACTACAACCCGGCGAACGCGGCTGCCGCGCAATCCGCGCAAGTCGCCGCCATTCAGCAGACAAATCAACAGATTGAAGAAGCTAATAAGCAGCGGGAAAAAGAAAAACAAGTGGCAGTGGAATCGTCACGGCGAGCAACAGAAGAAGCTGCAAAGGCACAAAACACGACAATCGAGCCCGGAAATAGAACGGCAACCGGGCGGCATATCGTGGGCGTGGGTGGCGTCAACGGGTTGGAAGTCGAAACGTCCCAAAAGGAGCTTCAGTTAGAGACCGCAGCCAGGGAAGAAGCGATGTCGCCGGAAGAAAAGGCATGGCGATACGCACAAGACATGAAAAAATACGAGGGAGCGAAACAAACAGCAGCCCGGCGCGGCCTAAACTCAAACATGATCGTTCCGCCGCGATACGGGCAACTTGATTACGCACCGTTTGCAAATTTGGTCAGATAGAGCAAGCGACGTCAGCCGGAGATGTACCCGGTGATGCCGCAAAGGGCGTCGGATGAAGCATTGGGAAATCATTGCCGACAGACTTAGGAAAGCCGGGTGGAGTTGGGGCTATGTGTCCGCCATCGATTCTCAGGGGCGAACAATCTGGGTTGCTGACGCGCACCGCGATGACGGAAAGCGGTGTTGTGCTGGGTGGAATTTAGCGCAGAGCCAGCGCAAAATATCGAATTGGATAAGCTGAGAGGGAGCTATCCCACAAATTCGACCTCCAGTTATCCGAGCGGATCGTCG
>DASXOI010000073.1:0-3065 GCA_036494375.1 Candidatus Udaeobacter sp. | reverse complement strand
CTGCGTGAAGCTTTTCAACCAAGATCCCGGAACGGATGCGATGATCTTAATCGGCGAAATCGGTGGCTCGGCAGAAGAAGAAGCCGCCGCATGGATCAAAGCGAATTGCAAGAAACCAGTGGCAGCTTTTATCGCAGGCGTAACGGCCCCACCGGGGCGCCGCATGGGGCACGCCGGGGCCATCGTTTCCGGAGGGAAGGGCACTGCCGCGGGGAAAATTGAAGCACTAAAGGCTGCGGGAATCGCCGTCGCTGAGACGCCAGCCACGATCGCCGATACGTTGATTGCGCGGCTAAAGGCGCCCGGTGGCGACCAAGAGACCCATACGGCTCATATGACTCACGTTAACCCAAAGCGTCGCTCGTGAAGGAAGAGGCGAAACGCTAGACAACTACACTGCCTATGAACATGCTCACCATCATCGCTATCACGTGGATCGGGAAAGAATACCGGTTCTTAGGTCTGGATTGGAGTTACCTCATGGTCCTTGGTTTCATCGGGAATGCTCTTTTCTCGATGCGTTTCCTCGTTCAGTGGCTTGCCTCAGAACGACAGGGCGAAAGCGTGATTCCAGTTTCGTTCTGGTACTGGAGCATCGCGGGAAGCGCGCTCATGTGTCTCTATTTTGTTTTCCGACGCGATCCGATTGGTATTCTCGCTTATCTGCCAAACTCACTTATTTACATTCGTAACTTGGTGCTGATTCGGAAACGCAAGTTCGCATTTACCGCTGCCGCACCATCGCAACACCCACGCGAAACGGGATAACGAGACGCAAGCTGAGCGACCGCTGACGGAAGCGCGCTGTGCTTCGATTTTCAATATTGAAGTCATCGAAAATAAATTTTCACGCCGGTCAGCGGTTCGCTCCAGCGCATGATTACGTCTATTGGTTTCATCTCGATTTTGCCGCCCACCGCTCCAAGCTCTCCGCCGAAGTCGATGGCTTCAACAGAAAAGGGCCACTGTATGAAACAGAACCGATGTAGCGATGAATCCGAATGAAGCCACGTGGAGTACCAGCCTCACCGATGCCAACGATCGACTCCCAATAATCGCCGTGCATCGTCGGAAGCCGTGCACCGCCACAGCCCTCGCGTGGAAACTAACGAGCGAAGTAATACGCTGCGATCTGATGCGCGTGGCTTTGTGTAATCTCGGAACTGGCGAGCGCTGTCGAGCAGATCAACGTGCCAATCAGCACAAACGTGAGTGCGCGTGACATAGACCTAACGAGAACAAGATAAGCGACGGCGGACGAGGGCGCGCGTCGCTCGAAGTGGAGGTGTGGAAGTCATCTCAAAAATGGAGCGTACAGCGGTCTGCCGTTCGCTCCATCGCGAGACTGTGTGAAAAGTATTTTCGGTTTCCGATAATGTTGTTGTAGCAAAAACGGAGTTGGCCTGGCAAGCTCTGATTCCAGCATGAACTATATTGCTGGCAGTGATCGGACTGAGGCGCTGCTCTTACCCGAGGTCTTGGATGATTACATCGCGCCGGAAAATCCAGTGCGCTTTATCGATGCCTTTGTGGGGCAGCTTGATTTGGGCAAAGCTGGTTTTACCAACGCGCAGCTCCAGGAGACAGGGCGACCGCCGTATGATCCTGGAGATCTGCTGCGGCTCTATCTCTACGGTTATCTCAACCGGGTGCGTTCCAGTCGCGGGCTGGAGCGGGAGGCGGCGCGCAACCTGGAACTGATCTGGCTGTTGCGCAAGCTGCGGCCGGATTTCAAAACCATCGCGGACTTCCGGCGCAACAACGCTGAGGCGATCAAGGCGGCCGGGCGCGAGTTTATCCTGCTGTGCCGCAAGCTGGAGCTTTTCGGCGGGGAGCTGGTAGCGATTGATTCGACCAAGATCAAGGCGCAGAACTCCAAGGGACGCAATTACAGCGAGGCCAAGCTCAAAGCGCTGCTGGCTGAGATTGAGAACAAGGTGAGCGCGTACTTAAAGGAGTTAGACCAAGGCGACGCGCAGGAAGAGGCCGGGGGCGCTGACTCGACAACGCAGCGACTGAGCGCGGAAGAGTTAAAGCAGAAGATCGCGCAGCTAAAAGGGCGCAAAAAGGAGTTGCAAAATCTGGCTCAGGATCTTGAAAAAAGAGGGGCCACCCAAGTGTCGTTGACTGATCCCGACAGTCGCGCCATGAGCATGGGACGCGGTTCCACGGTGGGCTACAACGTGCAGGCGGCGGTCGACGCCAAGCACAGCTTAATCGTGGACACGCAAGTGACCAACACGACCAGCGACCTGAGCGCGCTGGGGATCATGGCCATCAAAACGCAGGAAGCTTTGGAAGCTAAGAATCTCAGCGTGGTAGCCGACAAGGGCTACTACAACGGGAAGGAGGTGCTGGCCTGCGACATGATTGGCGTGAGCGCTTATGTCGCTAAACCGTTGACCAGCGCCAATACCGCGCGCGGTCTTTATGGCAAGGAAAGCTTTAAGTATGATGCGAGGGAAAACTGTTACATCTGTCCTGCGGGCCAGAAGCTGAGTTACCGCTTTGCCACGAACGAGAAAGGACGCGCCATCTACTACTACCGGGCGAGCAGCTGCAAAAGTTGCCCTCTCAAGGCGAAGTGTACACGCAATAAAGAGAACCGTACCATCACCCGGCTGGCAGCGGAAGAAGTGCAGGAGCGAATGGCAGAGCGGGTGGCCGCCAATCCCCAGATCATGCGACGGCGCAAAGCCATCATCGAACATTGCTTTGGCACAATAAAACGTTCCTTAGGCTGCGACTACTTCCTTTGCCGCGGAATGCGCCATGTCACAACAGAAGTGACTTTAACCGTGCTGGCTTACAATTTAAAGCGAGCTTGCAACTTGATCGGGGTCAAGAACCTGATCGCTGCAGTGAGCTAGGGAGCCACTCACGGGAATGTTTTGCTCTCCGCCGGGCCGGACTTCGGCCCAACTCGGCGCCGGAAGTGTCAAGATCATTCGCCTCGCCTTTCAAGTAACTACAGTCTCTCAGCAAAAACAACATCCCCCTTTTCGTCTTTACTTCCACTCCGCCCGCAACTGGTCAACTTCTTTCCCGACTTATCACACAGCCTC
>DASXOI010000072.1:0-4835 GCA_036494375.1 Candidatus Udaeobacter sp. | reverse complement strand
CCAAGGAGCGACGGCTTTGCCAGCCGTCGAAACATGACGGCTGGGAAGCCGTCACTCCTTGTAACAGTGAAGCCGCCAAAGGTAGCCGGTGCAGCGTTATCAGGATGTCCTTCCGATTCGGCGCATACTCTAAAGAGGGTGAGTTGATCTAATGGCCCGCCACTAAGCCGGTTCAGCGCAACAAGGATGCCGAGGCGAACCGTTGCGCTGCTGCCCAGACCGCGACAGCGCGGAATTCGTTCCACAATGGAACAGGAAAACGAGAACGCACGGCGCCGCGTTTGTTTGAAAAATCTTTCTGCTGCGTCAGACACAATTCGCGCATGAGAAGTTCGAGGTGTGCCGCCCCTGACGAGCGTGACGCTGTTATAAAGTCGGAGAGCGACGCCCAGACAATCATAGCCAGGACCGAGATTGGAAGTGCTCGCGGGAACACGAACGGTGACTTGTTGCATAGTTACGCCGCCGACACGCGGGCCGTTGACTCGACGGCGCGAACGTGATCGCGGCAGTGTAGCAACGCCGCGTTTCCCGGCAACCCATCCGTTGCGCCATATTGATTTCGAACTATTCCCGTTGGAGCACCGAACCAAAATGACTACCGGATGGATTGACCCACGCCTGCTCCGCGATTTCCATGCAGAGGGCACTGACGCGCACAGGCTTTGCACGATTGAGGATGGCTGGGTCGAGCGCTTCGGCAGCGACGTTCTGATCTCGTTCAAAAGAGTGTTGGCGCGCGAACGGCTGCTGGAAGAGCTCCAAGCCTGGACCGACTCGGCCGGCTTCCAGGTGCGACGTGTCTTCGCGCGATTGATGCCGATAAAAAGCGAACGTCGCGAATCACCGGCTCTGGTCATTGGCGATCCCAGCGAGAATTTACAAACCGTCGCCACCGAATGGTATCTGCGGTTCGGCATAGACTTCGGTACGGCCTATTCGCCTGGTTTGTTTTTGGACCAACGGGAGAATCGCCGGTACGTGCGTCATATCGCGCCAAAGCGACTACTGAATTGTTTTGCTTACACTTGTTCCTTTTCCGTATACGCGGCATGTAACGGCGCGGGCACTCTCAACATCGACCTCTCCAAAAAATATCTCACCCGTGGACGCCAGAACTTCGCGCTGAACAACCTATCAACTATCAATCATCGCTTTATCACGGATGACGTGCGATCCGTCCTCCCCCGGCTCGCCCGAAGGGGCGAAAAATTCGATGCCATCATCCTCGACCCCCCGACTTTTTCGCGTTCCCAGCAAGGAAAAACGTTTCAAGTCCAGGATGATTTCGAAAACTTGCTCATAAGCGCTCTTGCAGTAGCGGAGCGTGACGCCCACGTTCTGGTTTCAACGAACTGTTCTGCGCTAAGCGAGCGTGCGCTGAAAGTGATGGCCCGCTATTGCCTGAAAGAAACGCGTAAAGCTGCGGCATTTCACCGGCCATTGCCGCTGCCTGATTTCCCACCTCGCACCGGTGCCAGTTCGATCTGGCTTGCTTTGCGGTGAGAGTTCGATGCGCGCAGTACGGCGTCACAATGCGAATCATTAGCGTCATGGATCAGTTATCTCCTGAAATGGTTGCCGAGTTTCCCGAACGCGGAATGCAATGGGTGAAAGAGCGAGTCGAAACGGTGGTCAATGAAACCGGTGATTACGTGCGCGAAAAGCCGACACAGTCTCTCTTCTATGCATTTGCGGTTGGATATGTGCTGAATCGTCTGCCGTTGGGTCGAGTGCTAGCCGGAGTTCTTCGTCTTCTTTTTATGGCGCTGAAGCCCGCGGTCTTGATTTACGGTGCAGCTAAATTGTATCGATCTACACAGGACCGGGAAGCGCTGCAGCGCTAGTGTTGAACCGGTTGCATTGCTGAGCAGCGCAGCGCGGCCGTGGGCATTACTCTTCCAGCGTGAACCCAATCTTCAAAGTCACCTGCCAGTGCTCGATTTTTCCGTCGTCGATGTAACCGCGGGTCTCCGTTACCTCGAACCACCGCATATTGCGAATCGTGTTCCTCGCACGGGACAGGGCATTCTGGACCGCCTCCTCCATGCCGTTTGGTGATGAGCCAACAATCTCAATCTTCTTGTAAACATGTTCAGCCATACGCGAATTATTCCGCGGTTCGCAATGGAACACAATGAAAAGGGACGCTCACGCCAGGTTGCGATTGCTTGGTAAATTAGCTTTACAAACCAAGACTTGTTCCAGCACCCTCTCGGCGTGCGAACGTCGTTTGCAGTTTATTTCCTGCTAACAGCTGCGTTGTATTGCGTACACGCTCAGGACCAGGAGAAAAAACTGATCGATCGGCTTTTAAAGCCTGACATGGCGCTGCAGAATGACGCGCAACACAAAAAATTCGGTGGAGACGGGTCGGTATCCATCAACAAACACGCAAACGTCGGAACGTTTTTCATTCACCAAAAATCGAGCTCGAAAAATTATTCCGGAACACGAGATTTCTCGACCACGCAATTTTATTCTCAGACCTACCGTGGCGGACGGACCGCCTATAATGTTTCGTCACAGCAAACGCTTGCAAATTCCAAGGCTAGCTACGCAAATCAGACTGCCCGAGGTATTCGTGAGGCACCTCAATCCGGGAAAAAGGTCGCCTCTCATGCGTATGGAGGTAACCGGCCCTTTCTGAACGAAGGCACAAATCAGAAGTCACTCAACAGACACAGCGAGCCGCTCACGATCGAGCAGGTGCGTGAGTTGTTGAACAAAAACAAGTAGCACTCGTTCTGGCGAAGCGGGTGCGCTATTCTGTGACCGCATCATGCAACCTGACGAAGCTCTTGGACTGTTGAAACAAGGCGCGGCGCAGATCATCAACGAAAGCGAATTGCGCGAGAAACTTGAGCTGGGCCGGCCGTTGCGGGTCAAGCTCGGGGTGGATCCGACGACATCGGATATTCACCTGGGGCACACGATTGTTTTGCGCAAACTGAGGCAGTTTCAGGATCTCGGTCACCAGGCGATTCTCATCATTGGCGATTTTACCGGAATGATCGGCGATCCGAGCGGTCGATCCATTACGCGGCCGCACCTGACGCATCAGGAAGTCGTCACAAACGCGGCTACTTATCGTGAGCAGGCGTTTAAGATTCTTGATCGCGAGCGCACAGAAACGGTCTACAACGGTGACTGGTTCAGGGCCATGTCGTTCGAAGACGTGATTCGCTTGAACAGTCGCGTGACATTGCAGCAGCTGTTGCAACGCGAAGATTTCAAAACGCGAATTGAAGAAAAGCATCCGATCCGCGTCCATGAAGTCCAATATCCAATTATGCAAGGATGGGATTCGGTAATGGTGAAAGCAGACGTGGAACTCGGGGGGACCGACCAACTCTTCAATATTCTCATCGGCCGAGATTTTCAACGAGAAGAGAACATGCCACAGCAGGTCGTTTTCCTGCTCCCGATTCTCGAAGGCTTGGATGGCTCGAAAAAAATGAGCAAGAGCCTGGGTAACTACGTCGCCGTTAACGACTCCCCGTCGGAAATGTTCGGAAAATTGATGAGCATTTCGGACGAGCTGATGGCGCGCTATTACGAATTGCTTTTGCGATGTGCAGCGCCGCGGAACATGCACCCGCTAGAGGCCAAGAAACAGCTCGCGTTCGAGCTCGTGCAGGCTTACCACTCCGTGGATGCCGCCAGGCGAATGTTGGATGAGTGGAACACGCGCTTCAGCAAGCGCGACTTGAAGAATGCCGACCTGCCGGCGTTTTCACCGGCGGACCAACAAGACTTCACCGCCGTCACTCTCGTTTCAGATGTTTATCGGAAAGTGTTTCAGGCAGGAAAATCGCACAGCGAAGTCTCGCGACTGATCAAACAGGGAAGCGTAGAAGTTGATGGAACGAAAATTCGGGATCCCAAGGCGAAAGTCGCCCTTCACCCGGGCCAGGTCCTGCGCCTCGACCGTAAATGTGCCGTGCGCATTGCCTGACCCGGGTAACCCAAAAATTCCCGCTAGCAACAATCCTTTAGCAACGCCGCTTGCTCAGGCGTGAGCCGCCTGGAGGACGGGCATGACGCGCGGCCGCTCCACATAGCTCGATCGGATACCCTCGAAGTGCGCGCGGATGCTGCGCAGCTCGGCGTTCACAAAGCTGTCTACGAAATGGAGACGGCGGTCCAGCCATGCGAAAAGTTTGTTTTTGATTTCGTAATGCACGGCGAGGGTGACCTCGGTGCAGTGCGGCCGGATCTCAGCGAAATCAACAATGCCCATCAGGCAAATGTTTCCGCCTGCAGACTCGAAGGCATACTGGTTCGGCGAATCGCCGTCTACTGACAGCAGTACAGTGTGCGCTTCGAAACCGAAGGGTCCGCGAAAGCTGAAATCGACGGTCTTGGATGATGTCACAGTCGCCCGTGTCACCATTAGGAACTGGCGTCGATAAGATTGGATACTGGCCAGACGTGCTTTGCACTCGGCCACCGGTTGGCTCATGTGTAACGTTTTTTCTAGGAGCATAGGTCTAATTGGTTTTCGCAGCTTTTAATAAGCAATGGCGATGCCAACTCCGTATCTAAGGCGGATAAGGGCTCCTCCAAAGGGCGTAGTGTTCGTTTTTGCTACAGCTCTGTAATGATCACAACACCCCAGAGGCCAATGATATACGGTTTTCTCTTAGGTGGCGAAGTTATGCCACCTGCTTGATGGCTTCGGCTCGGTTAATTGAGCGAGTCGCGTGAATTGTCTCCACCATAGACATAAAAATTTTGACGCCATCTGCGGAGCCGAGCTGCGGATCTGAAGCACGATCAGGATGCGGCATCAAACCGAAAACATTCCGTTCGCGGTTGCAAATCCCCGCGAT